>JBNKDB010000061.1:0-3355 GCA_050288045.1 Anaerolineales bacterium
CCGATCTGTGTATCGGCCCGTTCTTTGCCTCCAGTAAGCAATGAACAAAAAAAGCACCCGCAGGCCGAGTAACCTGCGGGTGTGTTGTGTTGACTTCGAGGTGGGCGTGTGCCTCACCCAGAAGCGGGTTTACTACATTCCACCTTTTGGTGGGAGGATAGTCGCGCCCGGAACCGCTTCGCCCGTCAGCTTTTCGTAGCTGAGTTGCAGCAGCGACACCGCATAACGCAGATTGTGTACCGCCGTCCCACCACTTTCCGAGAACTTGAGGTTCCAGACCGCGCCGTACAGATCGACGCTGGAGCCTTCCGGAATCTCGAAGTAGGGGTGGTGATCGAGTACGGTGACACCAGCCTCGACAACGGCGGCCTGCAGGAGTTCACGCAAGCCTTCGACCTCGTCCTGATTGGTCTCAATCGTGCCGTCACCGTCGTAGTCCCGACGGGCTTCAAAGGCAAAGCTCGTGGCACCGTCATGGCATCGCTGGCAAACGGCGACATTTTCGACCCCATCGGCATCCATCATGGCGAAGGTGTGTTCACCAACGGTATTGTGACCGGGCAGCGGTGTGTCGCCATCCATGCCGGGGCTTGCCGCCATATGACAGCCGATGCAGGTTTCGTCAACCGCGCGCCCATGCGTGCTGACCGGGAGCGCCTCGCCCCAGGTATAGCCCCCCACGCCGTTCATCAGTTCGGCAGCGGTCGAGTAGTGTGGTGTGCTAAAGCTTTGGCCATCGGCAGCGCCTTCGACGGTGGCAACCGCGTCACGACGGGCGTTATGGCAGCTCATACAGGTGGCTGCTGGCCCGGCACTGGCGACTTCGGTGCCATCCGGGAGCACGACCGAGTCGAACACGCGCAGTTGATTGGGATTCTTGGCATCATGTGGGTCGTGGCAGACCGCACAGGTAATCACCTGATAGTTGGTGCGTGGTTCTTCCACGCCATTGGCCCAGTCGATATAGCCCGCACCACTGTGGCAGCGGACACAGGACTCGCGGCCTTCACCAACAGGATACCAGAAGGCTTCGGCGTTCTTATCGGCATGACCGCTGGTTTCCCACTGCTGCGGGAAGACATGATAGGGTTCTTCGGCATGACATTGGGCGCAAACACCGTAGTCCAGGCCGCGAGCAATCATCGAATCACGGCGGGAGGCTTCAAAGACGTGCAGGTAGCCGGGGCCATGGCAGCTTTCGCATTGGATATTCGCCATCGCCGCGACCTCGGGATAATTTTCGACGAAGGAGTCCCAACCACCGGGTCCCAGTTCTTCCGGGAAGACCCAACCGGCCTCGGCTGCGATATCATCAAAACCACCGTTGACCGCTTCGGGGCGGTTGTTGAAGCCGGTGGTATGGCAGCTAATGCAGTCCGGGCCATAGTGGTCACTTAACGTACCGTTCAAAGCCCGCACGAACATATCCGAATGGCCGGTTTCTGACCAGGCGGCGACCATGTCCTCATGGCAGTCAATACACTGGGTTTCGTCTTCTTCCGGCCCGTCCAGGTAGCCATTGCCGACATAGGTGGTCGCCAGGACTTTCCATTCTGATTCAGCGGTGTTGCCGCTGGGATCAGTCGCCGTCAGAGTGAGCAGATATTCACCTTCGACATCCGCCATGAAGATCGCCACCGTGCCATCAATCAGTTCGGCTGATGACCCATCCGCCGGTTCCAGGCTCCACGCAAAGGTAAAACCCTCCACCGCCGGTTCAGGCTGTACGAAGTCCTCAATGTTCTCAATCAGCATATTCGGGTAGATAGAGTAGGGCATAATGATGGCTTGGGCCGGTTGTGCTTCGGGGTCTTCACCTGCCGGTACACCATAGGCTTCCGCCGCTACATAGGTTCCCACACCGACGACACGGGATGCTGTTGTGAAGATATGGACTTCTGCAAATTGTCCTTCTTCTTCCTGTGCGCTGACGAGCAACACGGCAAAGCCTAACAGCAGCAGAACCAGGCCCAGCAGCAGGAAACGTTTCCAAATCATAAGCCGCTCCTTTATCCTTAAGTGTATAAAAACGAATTCGGTGATCGTTCAAAAGCGGGGGATCTCCCCATTGGTGAACGATCACCTTTAAACACGAATCCCTTATACAAAGTGCGGTGCTACAACAATTCGACCGGCACTATCAAGGCCGTTACTTCAGGGCCGCGATACTGGCTTCAAGCAAGTCAATCGTGTAATCGCTGTTGTGAGCGCCGTGGCTGCTATCTTCTATGGCAATGTAGATATAGTTCCACAACGCGCCCGCTTCTGCTTCGGGGTATTCCCCAACCACCGGGTGGAACCCGCTTTCCGCATCACCTGCGAGCAGACCCTTGGCGACCAACGCATCCTGGAGTTCAACAACCAGTTCATCGACCTTTGTCTGTACGCCTTCAATGTCAAAGTTTTCAGCTTCTTCATGACAATCCAGGCAGGCAGTGAGAGACGGTTCGAAGGAGTGATTGTCATTGACGACATGGCAGGTCACGCAGGTTTCATCTGTTTCCCGGTAATGTTTCGATTCACGACCTTCACTGTCAACCCCTAAGGCACCGCCAACACCCAGCAGCATAGCGGATTGCGGCCCATGATGCGGCCCCCAGTGCGTGCTGTTGACATCCACCATACCATCCACGACTTCTATCATCCGGCGAGGCTGGTGACAGTTCGCGCACAGGCTGCCTTTGCCACCATCAAAAACGACATCTTCAAAGGCGTAGAGGGTTACTTCGTCGGTGGTTTCTAAAGACCAATCCTCACTGGTGTAAGTGACATGGATGTTATGGCAGGCGCGGCAATCCTGGCGTGTCGGGTTGGGATCGCCCACTTCGACCTTGTCTGGGGTGAGACCAGCGGCAACCATGTCGGAGAAACCGCCACCGGAGTGGCAGCCAGCGCAGCTAGCACTCGTGGCGCGAACATAGGCTTCGCCTGTACCATGCCCTGATTCGGCCCAGGCCGTTTCTTTACCGGTGATGATCGTTGTATCGTTGTGGCAATCGGAACAGGCGGAGTCTTGAGCGCTAGCGGCACCGGCTGCCATTACCAACAGGATTAAAACCAACCCCCCGAAAATCAGAATAAATTTTTTAGACATTTTAGAGCTTCTCCTTTGAGTTAGATACGTGACTGTTCGCTCGTTGGGAAAATGCAGTTTTAGCCGTCAATATGAGTCTTTGTGACCTTTTAATACAGCTTATTAATCGATCCGAATGGACGTTTTTCAATTACCGAACGATCACCTGATTCCTGATTGTGTTGAACGCTCTGTCGATATCCCAAACTGCTTGTAGCCTCGATATTTGCCTCCTTTTCTTTAGTAATTTTATATAACTTACTATAACTCATTTTTCATTAA
>JBNKDB010000062.1:0-4841 GCA_050288045.1 Anaerolineales bacterium
GTCCAGTATGTAAACTGTGCCGCCGGGAAGGCGAAAAGCTTTTCTTGAAAGGCGAGCGCTGCTTCTCCCAGAAGTGCGCCATTGAACGCCGCAATTACCCGCCCGGACAGCATGGTAAGAATATGCAATGGCGTCGGTCGAGCGATTCGGACTTCTCCAACCAGTTGCGTGCCAAGCAGAAAGCCCGCCGCACCTACAGTGTGTTGGAAAAGCAGTTCCGCCGCTATTACAAGAGCGCCCTGAAAGCCAAAGGCCTGACCGGCCAGGTGTTGCTGCAGACGCTGGAAACGCGCCTCGACAACGTCATTTACCGGATGGGCTTTGCTTCCAGCCGTGCCCAGGCTCGCCAAATGGTGACCCACGGGCATTTCATGGTCAATGGCCGCCGCACTGACGTGCCTTCAATGAGCATTAAACCTGGCGATACCATCGAAATCCGCGAAGGCTCAAAGAAGAAAACTTTCTTCAAGGATTTGGCTGAGATCGCTGCAGAACGTACCGCTCCTGAGTGGATCAGCCGGGATGTCAAGAACCTGACCGGTTCCATCTTGCGGACACCGGAACGCTCCGAGATTGACGCCAATCTCAACGAGCAGTTGGTCGTTGAGTATTACTCACGCCGCTAATCTGGTTGTCGCGAGTGAAATCGTTGATTACAGAGTTTGACTTGACCATTCTGGGGAAGGATGAACCGTGATCGTACTGAGTAATATGGTAACCCCGAGAATCGAGCGTGAAGCCGAAGCTCGGAATTACGGAAAATACGTGATCAGCCCACTGGAACGCGGCTACGGCAATACGCTGGGTAACGCGCTGCGTCGGGTATTGCTCTCTTCTTTGGAAGGGGCGGCAATTACCTCGATCCGCATCACTGATGTGCAGCACGAATACAGCGAGATCACCGGCGTTCGCGAAGACGTTATCCAGATCATGCTGCAATTGAAGCAAGTGCGCATCAAGCTGTACGACGTCGACACTGCTCGCCTGCACCTGGAAGTGCGTGGCGAGGGTGTGGTGACCGCCGCTGATATCATCGCTCCGCCTGAGGTAGAGATCGTCAACCCCGACCTGTATCTCTTCACCTCCGACAGCCAGAAGACCAAACTGGAAATCGAAATGACTGTCGAACGTGGGCGCGGCTATTCGCCTGCAAACGAACGCAGCGGCCGCCTGCCGATTGGTGAGCTGCCCGTGGATGCGATCTACACGCCTGTGCGCCGCGTGAATTGGAGCGTGGCCTCGGCTCGTGTGGGCCAGAGCACGAACTACGACCGGCTGATTATGGAAATCTGGACCGACGGCACCGTCGCTCCGGAGGATACCATGAGCACCGGCGCTGGTATCTTAATTGAACATCTACGCCACATCGCCGGCGTAACCGAAATCACACTGACCCCGGTGGATGAGGAAGAAGCCGTAGACGGCCGCCTCACCAGTGAGGTCTACGACACGCCGATTGAGAATCTCGATCTGTCTGTGCGCGTTTTCAACTCCCTGAAGCGGGCGGGTATCACCACGGTTGGTGAAGTGCTCGAACTGCTCGAGAAGGGCGAAGATGCGATCATGTCGATCCGCAACTTCGGCGAGAAGAGCCTGGACGAACTCATGGAAAAGATGGGTGAGAAGGGCTACCTCGAAGATGAAGAGGCAGAGTCCGGCGAAGAGGACGAAGAATAATTAACGGAGAATGACCCATGCGACATAAAGTAGCTGGAAAAAGGCTGAATCGCCGCGCAGGTTCCCGCAGAGGTTTGCGACTTAACCTGATCAAACAATTATTCGAACACGAGCGCATTCGCACGACGCGCGCCAAGGCTGAAGCCATCCGCTCGGATGCGGAAAAGCTGATCACCCTGGCGAAGCACGGCAATGCCGCCGAAGAACCGGCCACCATGGTGCACAAGCGCCGTGTTGCCGCCGCCCGGCTCAACGATCCTGAGATCGTCAAGAAGCTCTTCGATGATATTGCCCCCCGCTATACCGAACGGAATGGTGGGTACACCCGCATGATCAAATTGGGGCCGCGCACGAGTGACAGCGCCGAGATGGTGCTTTTGGAACTTGTTGAGTAATTTTTAGTAAGCTTCCGGAATCTCCGGAAATGGCACGTTACCAAGTTATCATCGCCTACGACGGCACGGAGTTCAGTGGGCTGCAAAGGCAGGCGAACGACCGGACAGTGCAAGGAGCTATGGAACAGGCCCTGCGCACGATCGGCTGGGAAGGAAATTCCATCCTGGTCGCCGGACGGACGGATGCCGGAGTACACGCTTCCGGGCAGGTGGCGGCCTTCGATTTCGATTGGACGCACACCCCGGAGGAACTGCAAAACGCACTGAACGCCAACTTACCGGCCGATGTGGCTGTCTGGCAGGTGAAGGTTGCGGCTGATGGTTTTCACCCCCGTTACGATGCCATCAAACGCACTTATCACTATCATATCTTTTGCCAGCCGCACCGTGACCCTTTGCGAGAACGTTATGCCTGGCGAGTGTGGCCCGCAGTTGCTGAGGAACTTCTAGTGGAAGCCGCAGCAGCGCTGGTGGGAACGCACGATTTCGCCGCCTTCGGCACTTCGCCGGATGACGGCGGCGTAACGATCAGGCAAGTTTTCGCCGCTACATGGCACCCGGAAGGTAATGGTTTGGTCTTCAAAATGACCGCCAATGCCTACCTGTACCATATGGTACGCCGGATGGTCCGTTTGCAAGTCGAGGTCGGGCAGGGCAGAATTGCCCCGCAGATCGTGACCGAATACTTGCAGGCTGGAAGTGAACGTGGGATGGTGCCCGGATTGGCACCGCCAAATGGCCTTTTCCTGGCCTCCGTCGAGTACCTGGCAGATGATAATGATTAGTAAATGCGCAAAAGAGTTTAGAAGCGCAAAAATGCCTCAGGCGCATTTGCTAAAAGAACTGACCGTTCATGCGTTTTGAAAATATTCAAAAAAACAAATGGTCAGTTATACAGTAAACGAACGAGAATTTGATTGATAAAGAGGTTGACGTGAAAAAAACCTATTACCCTAAAGCCGGTGAATTGACCTACGATTGGTACCTGGTGGACGCCAACGGCCAGAACCTGGGTCGGCTTGCCTCGCGCATTGCCAAGGTTCTGATGGGCAAGCACAAACCGACGTTCACGCCCGGCGTGGATACCGGAGATTTTGTTGTGGTGGTGAACTGCGAACGTGTGGTCGTGACCGGCAACAAACTGGAAGACAAGAATTATTACAATCACAGTGGTTATCCCGGTGGCATGAAAGTGACCAAGCTGCGCGATATGCTGGCAACCCATCCCGATCGTGTGATCGAACGGGCTGTGTGGGGCATGTTGCCGCATAATAAATACGGGCGCAAGGTCCTCAAGAAGCTAAAGATCTATGCCGGGCCGGATCATCCCCATGAAGCCCAGCAACCCAAACCACTGGCGTTCGACTAAGGAGCAAGTGAGTCATGGCAGAACAATATTATGAAGGCGTAGGCCGACGTAAATCAAGTAGCGCACGCGTGCGTGTGATGAAGGGTTCCGGCGAGTTTATCGTCAACGGTAAGACCCTGGAAGAATTTTTCACCCGCCTGGGCGACACGGATACCATCCTGGGGCCGATCGAGGACGCCGGTGGGCGTTCCGGCCTGGATATTACCGTGTTGGTCAAGGGTGGTGGCGTGACCGGTCAGGCCGGTGCCGTCCGCATGGGTTTGGCCCGTGCCCTGGTGAAAATGAACCCTGACCTGGACCAATTGATGCACGATAAGAAGCACCTGACGCGTGATGCGCGTGTCAAGGAACGCAAGAAACCAGGTCTCAAGCGCGCCCGCAAGGCTCCGACCTACACGAAGCGCTAGAGTTCCAATAATCGCAAACAACCGTGGGAAATTATTCCGTTCCCGCGGTTTTGCGTTTAAGGGGTAGCTGTTTCACCAAGAAGCCTCAAAGACCCGAAGTTCTTTGTGCCTTGGTGCCTTCGTGGTAAGCTTTATAAGTTCGTGCAAAGCTCGATAAGATCACAATAATTGGAGTCCCATATGCAACTTCCTGCACCTGGAATCACGATCCTTGGCCTGGGGCCGGGCGACTCGGCTTTACTCACCCGGCAAGCCTGGGAGGTTTTAAGCAATATTGACGAAATCTACCTGCGCACCCGCCAGCATCCCACTGTGGCTGGTTTCCCAGAAGGCCTAACGGTACATTCTTTTGATAACCTCTACGAGCAGGAAGCGGATTTTGCGACAGTGTACGCCCGCATTATTGATGAAGTGTTGGCCTTAGGCGCACGCCCTGAAGGTGTGGTCTACGCCGTGCCGGGGCATCCCTTTGTGGCTGAAACCACCTCGCCGGAGATTGTGCGCCGGGCGCGGGAGGCCGGATTGGCCGTGCAGGTGATCGAGGGTTTGAGCTTTGTCGAACCGACCCTGACTGCTTTAGGTGCAGACCCGCTGCCGCAGACCTCGGTGGTGGATGCGCTGGAATTGGTTGTCGCCCACACGCCCTCCTTCCCGCCAGATATGCCCGCCCTGGTGGCGCAGGTATATTCGAAAGAGATCGCCGCCGAGGTCAAGATCACGCTGATGGCCGTATACCCGGACGAACACCCGGTGCAGTTGGTACATGCTGCCGGGACGGCAGATGCCTTGGTGGAAGAACTACCGCTTTACGAGATCGACCGCAGCGCCCACATCGGCCTGCTGACTTCGTTGTATGTGCCGCCGTTAGGCGCGTATACTTCTTTTGAGGGTTTCCAGGAACTGGTAGCCCACCTGCGTGCCCCGGAGGGCTGCCCATGGGACCGCGAGCAAACCCACCAGACGCTGCGCCGTAACTTGATCGAAGAAGCCTAT
>JBNKDB010000063.1:0-5262 GCA_050288045.1 Anaerolineales bacterium
TGAGGGCGGCCCTTCTGATGATTATTCGATGGTGGTGTGGATTTGCTCGTGCATGTAGAGCTGCAGGTAATGGTAGCCACCGGCGTTCTTGCCGCTGGAACCAGACCCCTTCCAGCCGCCAAAGGGCTGATAGCCCGGCCATGCCCCGGTGGTGGCGCCTTGTGGGCGGTTGGCGTAGGTCACCCCGGCGCGGATGTTCTTGAAGAACCAGTCGATTTCCTCATCGCAGCCGAAGAAACCGGCCGTCAGGCCATAGTCCACATCGTTGGCAAGCTGCATGGCCTCATCCAGGCTGTCTACCGGGTGTAAGGTCACAATGGGGACGAACATCTCGTGCTTCCACAGGCGGTGTTCGATGGGCAGGTCGCCGACGATGGTGGGTTCGCAGAAATAACCGCGGCCCATGTCGCCATCCAGGCGCACCTTGCCACCGGCCAGGATGTCCCCGGATTGGGAAAGTTCCTCGGCGTAGGATTTGAAATCGTTATAGGCGCTCTGGTTGATGACCGGCCCCATGGTGATGCCGCGCGTGGTCGGGTCGCCGATCTGAATCTCTTTGGTCGCCGCCACCAGCTTGTCTGCCAGTTCGGCATACACCGGCTTTTCAATGAAAACGCGCGAAGCAGCCGAGCATTTCTGGCCCTGGTTGCCGAAGGCCGAGCGCACGATGCCTTGCGTGGCGCGTTCCAGGTCGGCACTGCTGGAGACGATCACCGGGTTCTTGCCGCCCATTTCAAGGATAGTGGGGCGCGGGTACTTGAACTGTGAGAATGTGCGGTAGATGTTCATGCCCACGTCGTACGAACCGGTGAAGGTGATGCCGTCGACTTCAGGGCTGTCGATCAATGCCTGGCCCAGCGTGCGTCCCGGCCCGGTGACGAAGTTCATCACGCCGGGCGGGAAACCGGCTTCGCGGTAGCATTCGGCCAGCAGGCGGGCTGTCCAGGGGGTATCGGTGGCGGGCTTGAGCACCACCGTGTTCCCGGCGACCAGCGCGGCACCGACCGGGCCGCCGGCCAGCGCGGCTGGGAAGTTGAAGGGGCTGATCACCAGCCACACGCCGTAAGGTTTGAGCACCGAGTAATTGCTGGCCGTGTAACCCACCAGTGGGTCTTGTTTCATTTTGTAGACGAAGCCGTTGTTCTCTTCCAATTGATCGCAGGCGTAGCGCATCAGGTCACTGGTTTCGGCCGCGTCGGCCAGCGCTTCGAAACGGTTCTTGCCCGCTTCCAGCGAGATCACCGCGCCCAGCTCGAAAATGCGCTGGTCCATGATCTCGGCCGCTTTGCGTACCAGGGCGATGCGCGCTTCCCAGGGAGTGTTGCCCCAGCCTTCGGCGGCCTGGCGGGCAGCATCCAGGGCGGCGGTGGCGTGTTCGGCCCCGCCCTTCTGGAAGATGCCCAGCACCACATCGGTGTCGATGGGTGAGCGGTCTTCGAATTTTTCATCAGCGAAAACGTCTTCGCCATTGATGATCATGCCGTATTCGGCTCCCAATTTGGCCCTTTTCTCGGCCACGGCAGCTTCGTATCGGGTATGGAGTTCTTCGGGGGGATCGAACATGGTTGCATAGGTCAGTTTGAACTTGGTTTCTTCAGCCATATGAAACACGCTCCTTAGATAGTAGGCGGGTAAATGTTCGGTAAGGGGAATTATAACGCCAGTTCGCGGCGCTTGGTGGGGCAAGCCATCCAAAAAACGGGTATACTTAAACTATGTCGAAAATTGAAATCCTCTCTGCATCGAAGCGTGATGTGCGCTGGGCCATTGACCGTGATTTTGTGTTTCTAGAAAAAATCGACCCGGCCTTCGACCCAAAATCTTTGGGGAAAGTACGGCAATATTTACTTAAGAATATCTTCCTACCAAGCCGCTATGATAAGGCGTTCGATGGCTTTGTGCTCAAGGTTGAAGATGAGCATGCCGGGTACGTATTTGCAAATACGCACATCGAGTCTACTCATATCGAAACCCTGGCTGTAGAGCCGGAGTTTCGCCGCCAGAAATTGGGCACTCAACTGGTCGCGCGAGTGAGTGAATTGGCACGAAATTATGAACACCAATATCTCAGCGCGGCCGTCACCGACCAGAACGAAGCCGGGCAAGCTTTCTTGCAGGCCCTGGGCTTCCAGCCTTACCGGGCTGAAGGTTGGCGACCTGCGCAGGATGAACAATTCGACACCAATGTGTTCGTTGGCGCGCACGAGTTGGAAGATACATCTGCACATTTACGCGCCTTGGGGCCGAACCCCAAAGATGATATGCCATTCTACGAGCGTTGGCTGGAGCATGAATTGGAACATGGCGATGCTTGGGTGAGAGAGGTGATCTGGGAGGATTATAAAGACCTGGCCTTGCGTACCCCGGCGCAGGATTGGGTTTGCATGCAAGGCGAAGAAGAACTGGGCTATATCCGTCTGGCGGGAATGCGGGGCACGCTTTGGGCGTATCTGGCCTGCCACCACGATTATTGGGACAATGATATACAGATTCAGTGGTTGGCGCAGGCGCTGCGTCAGTATCCCTCTCGCCCCACCGAGTTTACTTTAAAAGTAGGTTCTAGCGGACATCACGAAGCCAGCCGGGCAGTGTGGGAAAAAGCCGGGTTCGAAGCGTTCACCTGGCCGCGTTATATTCTTTTCAAACGGCTGGAAATTGGTGATTAGTAATCAGTGATTGGGCAATCAGAATGCGGCCCGATTGTATTGCATGCGAACATTAAAATCCGATAACTCCGGGAATATCCCCGGAGTTTTTTGTGGAATTGAAAATAAGTACTCCCTTCCAGTTGCGCCCCACTCGTTTTTACTCTACATTTAATAGGGCATAATCATTGATTTTGACTGACTTACTGATTGGCGATTTGTGGTAGAAATGATGCTTTTTACGCGAGCCGTTTATATCGGCGTTGACCTCTCCGGCGGTAAATACAATGTGGCTTACGCAGCCATTGATGAAGGCCGCCAACTATTAGCCCTGGGACAGGGCCATGTGGATGAAACCCTGGCCTTTATCGGCGGGCAGCGTCAGGCAGTGGTGGCGCTCAATGCTCCCCCGCGCCCCAACCAGGGCTGCCTGACGGAACCTTCCGCACAAGAAAGTTTGGGGGGCGTGCTGGCCGGAGAAGACGGGGAAGACATGCGCCTGGCCGAATACCTGCTGCGAGAGCGCAACTTGCGGGTTTATAAAACACCCGCCCGGGAGAAAGACTGCCGTGCCTGGGTGCGCCTGGGCTTCGATCTGTACAAACGGATGGAGGCGCTCGGATACCAGTCATATCCCACTGCCGATGCCGACTTGCAAATCCTGGAAGCTGTCCCACAGGTAAGTTATGCCGTCTGGTTGGAACGTTTGCCTTTCCCTAAGGCTGGCCTGGAAGGGCGCTTGCAGCGCCAATTGGTTCTATACGACTACAAGCTGGATATCCCCGACCCGATGGCTTTCTTCGAAGAGGTCACGCGCTATCGCATCTTGCAGGGCATCCTGCCCGAAGAAGTGCCGTACAACCCCGATGAGCTTAATGCGCTGGCCAATGCCTACGCCGCCTGGCTGGCGAGCAAACGCCCGGCAGAAACCTGCCTGGTGGGGGATCCAGGCGAAGGCCAGATCTTGGTGCCGGTGAAGCAAATGTTGGCAGCATATGCACTGCCGGGTGGTTAGAAACGCTTTGGCAACCGTAACGAAACACCTCAGTTTCCGTTTTCTTGGGTACAGGCGTACGTATTACTGGTGTAATGTTTTGAGGCGTTGTTAAAATCAGCAATTTATCTTGATTTATTAGTAATAATCGCAAAAAATATTGTATATTTGAGCGAATCCGCATTGCTGAAAGGCAAGATTTTGCCCGATATTTTTAAATGCGTGGTTTTATTACCTATGGTACTATCTAGCTGTATGCGCCTTGCATTTTTGTAATTAATATTTAAATGTATAAAGGCTATTATGGTAATAGACTCAAAAGAGAAAAGAGCAACGATTCTATTGAAGTGGTTTGTAAATCGCTCGAAATACAAATCATGATGGATGGATCATTTAAGAAGGTCTAAAATGAACGATTTTTCGAACCTCAATCACGAACATCAGAAGCGCAAGCTGTTTTCTAAGGCCGTGGGCAAGTATTTCCTGGTCGCGGTGCTGGCGCTGGCTTTGGTCTTGGGACTGCAACCGGCAGAAAGCGCGGTTGGCCTGACCTTTGACGTTAACGACCTGGGAGATGCCCCGGATTCGAATCCAGGCAACGGTATCTGTGCTACCGCGGGTGGAGTCTGCACCTTGCGCGCGGCCGTCGAGGAAGCCAATGCTTTCGACGCTCAAGATATCATCACTTTCCAGAACCTGCCTTCGCCCTACCTTATTACGCTTGGTTCACCCTTGGATCAAATTAACGATCAAGTGATCATCGACGGCACCACGCTGACCAACTTCAACCGCGGCACGATCATGGTTGTAATCGATGGCGGTGGTCTGGTTGGTGACGGTATTAACGTTGCCAGTACCGGCACAACCGAGATTTATGGGTTGGTGATCGGTAATTTTGATGGTGACGGGATCGAGGTCACGGGCGGCACCAGTAATACGATTATTCAAGGCAATTTCATCGGCGTAGAAACCGATGGCAGCACAGCTAATGGCGTAACCGGAGCAGGTATCCGCGTGGATGGCGCCACCAATACGGAAATCGGCGGTACGGGTGCCAACGAGGGCAATGTGGTTTCCGGCAATGGGATTGGGATTGTCATCAATGGTGTAGGTTCAACTGGCAATGAAATCCAGGGTAACATTGTTGGCCTGGACGTTTCTGGCAACACATCCGTGCCAAATGGAATTGGCGTTCAGATTATTAATGCCCCTGGTGTAGTTGTAGGTGGCACCAGCAGTGCAGCGCGCAATGTGATTTCTGGGAACGCTGGTGTTGGTTTGACCTTCTCGAGTGCATCGACATCCGGTGGTATCGTACAAGGCAACTACATTGGTGTGAATATTAGTGGTAATACGGATGTCGGCAATGGCGGCAATGGTATTGCCCTGGCTGCCGCGTCCTCAATCACGATTGGTGGCACTACGACCTCGGCGCGCAATATCATCTCTGCGAATGCCGGAGATGGGATTGCTTTATCTGGCCCGGCCAGCAATAACACGATCCAGAATAACTATATCGGCACGGATATTACCGGTACGGCTGATCTGGGCAACGGTGGCGACGGCATCAGTATCAATGGTTCCAACAATGCGATTGGCCGCGCCCCCGATCCTGGGGATCCG
>JBNKDB010000064.1:0-4340 GCA_050288045.1 Anaerolineales bacterium
AAGTCAACGAACGGGCCGGGGCTGCCATCCGGCAAATATACGTGGGCGGCAATCGCCGTATTGCCTTCCATGGTGGGGAACGCCGTTCCCTCCAGGTAGCCGGCCTTATCCCACAACCAGGTCGTATCCCAACTGGTGGCGTTCTGCGGCACCGACACGATCGGCAACTGCACGCTCAACTGCGGCACTTCCATCCACAGGTCGCCCATATTGGTATAGGACTGGGCCGCACTTTGTTCCGGCAGGCTGGTAACTTCATTGGGCGCAAAGCCGGTTGAAGGCAAGGTCTGTCCCAACTCGAAAACGAAAGCCTCTCCGGCCCCGGTCAAATAACCGGGATCGCGTCCATTGGCACCCACCAGGAAAGTATTGCCGGTCATGGCAACCGCCTGCCCAAACTCATCATCGTCATCGGCATATTCTGGGAACAAGTAGGTCAATGGCGACCATTCCGTCCCAATTTGCTGGTAGACGTAAGCTCGGCCGGAGCGGAAGCTTCCTGGGCTGTTTTTGCCGTTGGCACCGACGATCAGCGTATCGCCTTCTATCTCGACATCATTGCCAAAATAATCAAAGGCCGAAGCATCATCCAACACGATCTTATTGGTTTGTGCCCAGTTATCGCGGTCGGTGAAAATATAGACCGAACCGGCACTGGTGATCAGCCCGGAACCCAGATTGGGGTCGCTCAGCAGCGCACCAACCGCAACCGTACCGTTGTCGATAGAAACCGAATGTCCGAAGAAATCACCTACCCGGCCGTCATCAGGCTCTATACGGGCATCCATGTTCCAGTCCGTTCCTGAGCGCGAGAAGATGAAAGCTTCACCGACCTCTTGTGCATAGGGGTTACCGGATTTGGTGGCACCCACCACAATGGTATCGCCATCGATGTCAACAGAATGGCCGAAGTGATCGCCAACCGACGGGAATTGAGGCATCAATTGAGCTTGCTCGTACCAATAATTGAATTTCCCGATGAACACGTACGCTTTGCCCGTATCGGGGATTCCCAACGGATCGTGGAAATCGGCCCCAACCACCAGTGTATTGCCCGAAAGCGCCACGGAGACGCCGAAGTTATCATCTTCCGCCGCACCGACCAGCTTGGCCTGCTGGTCCCAGGTATCGCCGGTGCGGGTAAACATATAAACCGCACCCACGTTTTCATCCAATTCGGTACCGCCATTGTCGACTTCCTTGCCCACCGCGCCGACAGCAATCGTATTGCCATAGATATCGACGGATAAGCCGAAATTATCTCCGGATTCGGCATCTTCAGCAACCAATTTAGCTTGCTGCACCCACTGATTGCCCTGCCGAACAAACACATAAGCTGCTCCAGCATTCGATAACAGGTCAGTTCCGTCAGTGGGATCTTCATAGGGCGCACCAATCACAGCAGTATCGCCAGAGATTGCCACGGAATAACCGAAATCATCCGAAATCCCGGCATCCTTGGGCACCAAGGTCTCCTGGACGATCACCCCATTCAAAGGCGTGGGGCTTTCGGCGCTGGCCGGCGAGTTGACGAACCCACCCAGCAGCAAACCTGCCAGAAGCATTGCTGCAAATACACGACGTACAATTGAAGGGAATTTCTTGGCGTTTGACATACTTCAACTCCTAAATGTGATCAATCATCAATACGTGGTTGTTACCACAATATAATTGTTTACAGCATACTCGTTTTAAAAACAACCTGTCAATTGTGTAAATGCCCATAAGATTTTGTAAAGAAGATCACTTACCAGGGCATTTACCTAAGGAACTGACCGTTTAGAGTCGTTGCTAAAATTCTACACTGAAATGATTGTCTTTCTAATAATCAACATATCGTTACAAACGGTCAGTTGCCTGACAGTTGTCATAAGCGCTTGCTCATTTTCAAGGTAACGGTTTCGTAACCCAGATGCTCGTAAAGACGCCGGGCAGCCTGGTTAAAGGCAAAAACGTTCAATTCGACATTGGTCGCGCCTGCTTCCCGGGCGAGGTCGTGGGCAGCTTCCATCAATTGCTCGCCGTATCCCGAACGGTGCAGATCTGAACGAACGACAAGATTGTCGATCATTGCATAACGCCGCGGCACCAGAATGGGAATATCCGGTGTATCTTTCACAATAACGACCACCAGGCCGACAAGCGCTCCATCCAGCTCGCCGACCAACAAATAGTGCCCCTCACTCTCTAATACGCTTTGGTAATATGCTCGGTCGCGGGCTGGGCCATCCGGTTCTTTGAAGAGCCAGGGGTGATGAGCGCGATGATAGGCGTCCACTTCCTCGAATAAGGAAAGCAGGTTTTCATAATCCTCCGGTAGTGCCCGACGTATCCGCATCTAAGCCCTTTCAATCACCAAACAATACTCCTTTGTAAATTATAATCCCTCCCCACCTTTAAGGAACGTTCTTCCAGTAGTATTTATTCGAAAAGAGTCTATCGTTTAAACCCAATTGAAATGTTGCAATGGGTTAAATTCCAACAGCCGGATCGGCAAAAATCCAAGCCAATTATATCGACAAGTTGTTTAGAAAATATTAAGGAGCGGTTTCGAAATGGTTACAGTCTTTTCATTTCTGTCAGGTTCCCTACCAGTCACGAATTTAGAATTGAAAATGCACTTTAACTGAATTACAATGGGAACATGTTGGGCGATGACGCACACACGATCCAGCCTGCACTTGGGCGCTACCAACTCCTGGAACTGATCGGACGGGGGGGAATGTCCACGGTTTATAAAGGCCAAGACTTGCAAACTGGGGGATTGGTTGCAATTAAGATTCTCCACCCGGCCATGATGTCCAATGAAAGTTGGGTCTCGCGCTTCCGGCGCGAGGTGCAAGTCGTCATGCGCTTGAAACACCCCAACATTTTGCCGATCGTCGATTATGGCGAAGACCAGGGCGCGATCTATCTGGTCATGCCGTATATGCCAAACGGCAGCCTGGCCGACCGGCTGAAAGTCGGGGCACTTACCCCTAAGGAAGGCGCCAAATTATTTGCGCAAATTTCCAGTGCGCTCAATTTTATCCATCAGAATGGGATCGTACATCGCGATGTCAAACCCGGCAACATCCTCTTCGATGAAGCCGGTAATGCTTATCTAGGCGATTTTGGCCTGGTGCATATCCCAGATGCTTCCATCAGCCTGACCGGTTCGGCCATCATCGGCACCCCAGCCTACATGTCCCCCGAACAGGCGCGTGGCAAAAAGCTGGATGCCAGCAGCGACCAATATGCGATGGGCATTATCCTTTTCCGCCTGATCACCGGTCAACTGCCTTTCGACGCCGAAACGCCGGTTGGCATCCTGGTCAAGCACGCCAGCGAGCCGCTGCCTTCACTCACCAGCCTGAAACCCAACCTTTCCAAGCCAATCGAGAACGTGATCCTCAAAGCCACAGCCAAAGACCCGGCAGATCGTTTTGAGTCCATGGAAGCGTTCAACGAAGCTTTCCAAGCAGCCCTGGCCCACGCCATCGATCCCAAGCACAATACGCCGCCCAACATCCGGGCTCCCCAATCCAACAAAGCAACTTTGATCATTCCCGAATCCCGCCAGGCTTTCGAAAAGAAAGGCCGGGATGGCATCCCCACAAAATGGCTGTATGTCGGCGGGGTCGTCTTGCTGCTGCTGGTCTTCATTTGTCCAGCCAGCGTGATGGGGCTGGCAAACCTGCTCGACCGCACCCCCACCCCACAGAGCAGCTTGTCCACGGAGAATTACACCGCCGCCGAACTCACTGCCCTGGCCGCCACCATTCAGGTCATGGAAACCCAATTAGCGGCTCGCGTCGGGGACGATATGTCCGCCCAGGAAATCAAGACCCAGGTCTTCGAGATGTTGGTACTGCCCACCAACACGCTGCAACCGGCCGAGGCAACGCTGCTTGCCAATGAACTCATCCTTATGGAAACAAGCGCCATTCCCACACTCACCAACCCAGCCGGGCAAAATCCAACCGCCAGCAATACCCCTGCCTCTGGCAATCAAGCCACAGCCACGACAGCAGCTTCGAACCCTGCCAGCAGCGCGCCAACCAACACCCCATTCTCGAATCCTACCAACACACCGTTCAGTAACACCGCCGCCACCCCAACCAAAACAGCCACCTTCACAACTGTTCCGCCCACGCTGACCTCCACCCCCACGGCAACCAATCCACCACCCACGCGGACGCCTACCCCACCGCCAACCAAAACACCGCCTCCCACCCCAACCGAAGATGTGTGCGCACTGATTGATGTCAACGATTTTGCAACCGTGGTCAGGAATGTATCCTGGAAAGTGGACAACAACAGCGCCTCGGACATGACCATCACCCGCCTGGTACTCGCCT
>JBNKDB010000065.1:0-4591 GCA_050288045.1 Anaerolineales bacterium
TAGGGATGTTGTGATTAAATTGTTGACTTGCGTTTTCTTTATGTGAAGTAAGCGTGTAGGGGCGAACTGCTGTTCGCCCTGGGCGCATGCAACGCCCCTACAAAGACTACATTTGCATCAAAAAACTCCTGCGAGAAGCTAACCGCAGGAGTTTTGGTTTTATAAATGTGATGTCTCAGGGAGAATTGAAGACGATATTGCCATTCTTAAGGAATTTGAGCTCGCTCTTCTCGACGTAGGTGCGGAAGGAACCGAACACCGGCAGGTCATCGCCCACCCAGGCGATGTAGGAATGGTTGCCCAAGGGCAGCGTGATCTTGATCGTGCCGGTGAGGTGATAGGTCTTGCCGATATCCACGATATAAACGGTCACCATTTCATCGGTAAAGTTCTTGAGCATCAACTCACTGGTCGCCGAGGCGGAAGTTTTTCCGGCGGAAGCACTTCCCGTGGATGTGTCCGCAGTCGTATTCGGCTCAGTTGCACAGGCCAGTTCCAGGCTGCTGCCATAATTGGTAACGGTCAGATGACCGTTCTGCCAGCCTCCGCAGCCCCAGTAGGCGTATGTGTAGCGGCCCTTTTTCATCTCGTAGCGGCTGATGCCGGTGGCAGCGGTGAAGGTGTAATCGGTGGTGCCGTTGAAAGTGATGCGCACGGCCTGGCCGGTCTGGTTGTCGATCTTGACCTGCGGCAAATCCTGGGATGCAGTTTCCGCATCGTTGGTGTTGCCGCCAGTCTCGCAGCTTTTCAGGTCGATGGCCTCGCCAAACTTGGTCAGGTTGAAACTGCCGGTTTGCCAGGAATTGCACACCCAATAGCTGTAGGTGTATTTGCCCAATTCCATTTCCAGCTTATGCTTGCCGGTGCCAAGCCGCAGGTAGTAGTCCTGCGGGCCGAAGAAATTGACGTAAACCAGGCCGCCGGTACGGTTGTGCACCACTACCTGGGCGGTACCCTGGGCCTGGGCGGTATCCGGCATGCCAATCAGTGTGCAGGTCAGGGCAAGGATGACGAAAACGAAAAGCAAACTGCGTCGTTTCATAAGTAATCTCTCTCCATTGAGGATTTCAGGCGTGAATTATACTCCCCCGCAAAGCGGCTGGCAATTGCTCCAGGTAATCCGCCGGTACCGGGGCGTTGTAGGTGCGCTCCGGGAATTCGGCGCTCTCCGGCAGGGTGATGCGGCGGGCGTGCAATAGCAGCCGCCCGGCCTGCTGGTAGATGGGTTTGGGGGCGTAGAGAATGTCGCCCAGGATCGGGGCATTCAGGTGGGCAAGGTGTACGCGCAATTGGTGCATACGCCCGGTTTTGGGGCGCAGGCGCACTACCTGTAGCCCCTCGGCGTCGTCCAGCACTTCGTACTCCGTAACGGCGGGCTTGCCGCCACGCTCGACCACGGCCATCAGGTCGCGGCGGGTGGGGTGCGGGCCGAGGTAGGCGTCGATCACACCGGCTGGTTGCAGGTCGTTATCGGCGGGTACGACGGCCAGGTATTCCTTCTGTACCTCGTGAGCTTTGAAGGCTTTGTCTAAATAGCGGTTAATGGCATGCGTGCGGGTCAGCAGCACAATCCCGGAGGTGTCGCGGTCGAGGCGGTGAAAGAGGGTCAGGTCGCCAAAGCGCTGTTGGGCGAAGTCGTGCAGGTTGTATTTCTTCTTGCCGCGTGTAGCGTGTACCAACAAGCCAAAGGGCTTGTTGACTACGATCAGATCGGGTTCTTCGGATACCAGCCAGGCATCATCGAAGGTTGTAAACCATTCCCCTTGCACCTCGGGCGGGTCGCTGACTTCGATCTGGTCGCCATTGTGAATTTTCCAGGAACCCAGCCACACCGATTTGCCATTCACGTTGACCTTGCGGCCGTTGAGCAGCGACTTGATGGCGCTGCGCCCCCAATCGGGATAATTATCTTTGAGCACCTTATCCAGGCGGGTAGGCTCGGATAGGCCGGAAACGGTCAGGGAAGCTTTTTCGCCTTTCACGCTCCCGCCTTCCAGCGCGCAAAGATGGCATTGGGCAGGATGCGCCCGGCGCTTGCTTCGCGGGTGACCAGTTCGCCGGTTTCCAGGGTACCACCGAGACGGCGCAACATATCTTCCAGGGGCGGGCGCAGTGCTTCGGGTGGCTCGCCCAGACCGTAGGCGGTGACCACTACGAACAGCGGTTGGTCGCTGAGCACTTCCCGGCAGGCAAGGCATAGTTCGGGGAATAGTTTCGAGAATTCCCAACGCTGTTTATCGGGGCCGAGGCCGTACTTGGGCGGATCCATGATGATGCCGTCATAGTTCACGCCGCGGCGCGCTTCGCGTTGGGTGAACTTGAGGGCATCATCCACGATCCAGCGCACGGGGGTGTCTTCCAGCCCGGAGAGCGTCAGGTTTTCGCTCGCCAACCGCACGGCGCGTTTAGCGGCGTCGACGTGGGTGACGCTGGCTCCGGCCTGCGCGGCGGCCACGCTCGCCAACCCGCTGTAGCCGAACAGGTTGAGTACATTCACTTCCCGGTCGGCGGCTTTGATCTGCTGGCCGATCCAATCCCAATGGGCGGCGTTCTCCGGGAAGACGCCCAGGTGGCGCGATTCGGTCACTTCGATCCAGAAGCGCAGCTCCTTGTACGCAAGTGGGTAGCGCTTTTCAATTTGGGCCTGGAATGCCCACTTGCCACCCCCGCCACTTTTGGCGAGGTGATAGGCCGCGTCGACAGCCTGCCATTGTTGGGCGGGCAGGACCGGTTTCCAGATGGCGTTTACTTCCGGGCGGTCGAAGGTATACGCGCCGAAGCGCTCCAGCTTACGGCCGTTACCGCTGTCCAATAGCTGGTAGCTTTCCCAATCAGGGGAATCTAAATAAAAATGTGATGACATATAGGGGGAATTATAACAAGCGGGGCGGGAATATTGTTACTCTGCCAACCCCAATTCCATGCTTTCCCGGTTGCCTGCTTCAACGGCGTAGCTGTAGCCGTCCTTTAATTTTTGCGATGCTTTGATATGCTTCTTGACGTATTGGCCACAGTTGCTGCCGATCTGGTTTTCTTCGATCTCGCCGATGCTGACGATGACTTGATATCCAGCCGCTTCCAGTTGGTCAATGATAGGATAGCTATCATTTTCGGCGTGGGGATCGATATAGGAAGTCAGGCCGTGTTCCAAGGCGCTGTAGGTGGGGTTGAGCGGCGTGATCTTGATCAGGAATTTATCGGGGTCGAAGTGGGTCAGCAATACCGCTGGGTCGACGGGCACTTCTTTGGCGAGCGCAAAGTTGAGCGTGATCTTACGGTCTCCTGGTTGGTAGAATTTCTCGCCGTAAGCTGCCATCTGTGCAAAATCCCACTTCTTGACCGGGATCAATTTCTCGCGCAGTTCCTGGTCGGTGGTGTGCAGGGAAAACTGGAATTGGAAATGGCCACCCGCGTATAGGGCGCGCTTGATTTCTAAAAGCTGTTCGAAAAATATCTTCGTACTGCGCGGCGCAATGCTCGAAATAGAGGGCATCAAGCCGGGGGCGGTGTACTTCTGTGGTAACTCCTCCAGTACATCGAGAATATCTTTATTGAAAGCCGGTTCTCCCATGCGGGAAAACTGGATCTTGAATTGTTTGCAGGGGATCACACCATCCGGGAAGTGTTGATCAACGATGTGGTCGATCTGGGCGAAGATGCGTTCTTTGGAAACCTTCCCGGCGTAAAAGCCACCGGCGTCACAGATCAGGCATTCTACCGGACAGCCATACAGGGTCGAGACCAAGAGCACCCATTTCTCATCCCTGGGAATGGGTGGCTGCACAGCTTCGACGAACTCGACAAATTGACCGTCTTCGAACTCTGCCAGGTAAACCTTGGCTACTTCTGCCTTGCCGGTACATGCGAGAATCTTCACGGCTCTGCCTCCGATAATTTTTGATAGATTTGCATGGCTGCTTTTATGCCGTCTCCCACCGCGATGGCGGTCTGACGGTAAATGCCATTGGTTACATCTCCGATAAAGTACAACAATCCTTCGGCTTGCAGAACATCCTGCGCCTGGCGGATTGGTTCTGAGAGAAAATTGGTGCGCGTCTCCCGGCCGATAGCGCCAATCAGGTAGTCTACATGGAAATCGAGTTGTTCCGTGGAACGCTCGCAAACCAGGTGACAGGCTTTTTCGGAGCCGGTGATTAGTTGTAGTACTTTTATGTTGTCGAAATACTGGATCTGCGCGTTTGCTTGCGCGCGGTGCCATAAGAGTGGTAAACATTTTATCACGCGGCCGCGGTTTAGGATGAGGACGCTGTTATGCCGTGCCAGGTTGAGGCCATAATCGAACGCCGCGTCCCCGGCACCGATAATGGCGATGGTTTTTCCACGTTCATCCTTTAAGGGATAGACCTCGTAATGCACCCGGTTAGCCAGTTTGGACGGTATTGCCAATTCGGTGAACTGCCGAGGCCGGGTGCCGGAAGCGACAACCAATACATGCGCGCGATAATCAGCTTGTGGAGTGTGAACGGAAAACAAATCTTGCTCAAACGCTACATTGATGACTTGTTCCTGGATGGGGGCTAACGCCAGGTCAGTAAATTGCTCGACAAAGAGGCCGATCAGTTTTGTCCCT
>JBNKDB010000066.1:0-3151 GCA_050288045.1 Anaerolineales bacterium
GAATTTCGATTCTCGTCTTGCGATGTATTGATACTACAATGTGGAAAATTAAACGGTTGACAAAATCTACCTACACCATACTGCCAACTGTATACTACATACTAACTATCCCGCCGGGGTTACCGTTTCCTCAGGGGTGGCTTCTTGGGTAGGCGTAGCCCGCAGCGGTTGAGTATACACCACTCGCCAGGAACCCCAGAAACGCTCTTCCCCTGCGCCCGGGTCGCAATCGACCGGCGACAACCCACTGACCGGTTCGCCGCCATCGGCCAACTGCAAGTTATACACGCCACCAATGTCCATCTCGAAGTCGGCATAGCCCAAACTGATCTCCGGCTTCAAGCCGGTGTAGAAGCGGCTTTCGCCCCCTTCCCAGGTTACGACGGCCTGCACCCCCGGCACCGGCCGTCCGGCAGCATCATTGACATACACCTGGATAAGCGGTTGTCCCAGGTCAGGATCGCAAACCTGCTGGTATTCTTGCAGCGCGAACGGCGCGCCTTGCGTGGCTGTGGGGGTACGTGACGGCAGCAGCACCGGCGTATTGGTCGGCGCGCCCGCATCTACGGGGTCTTCGGTTTCGGTCTCGTCGGGATTCTCCCCTGGTGTGGGTGTGGCACTGGCAGCTTGCTCCGGTGCCTGTGGGGTCAGGTTCGGCGTGGGGGTAGCTTTGGTCAGAGCGTCGGCCAGTAAGCCCATCATCCGGGCGGTTTCGGCATCCCCCGCCGCGGAAAGTACCTGCGCCTGCAAGGCCAGTTTGCGGGAGGGGTCGGCGTCGCCCAGCAGCCCCAGGCGGACGCGCGCCCGACCGACATCACCATCGGCCATGTATGCCGCCGCGATCAAAGCACGGTATTGGTCTTTGAATTCTTCCCGCATGGTCACCGGGTGGTTGTCGACCGGTTCGACCGGATCGATCACGTAGGCATAGACCACACCCAAAATGATCCCAATCACCAGGCCGGTGAGCAGGTACCAGGGGGCACGCCGTTCAACGAATAGATCGCTCATTGTCCGGCCGGCTCCAGTGCGGGATTCCAGATTTGCACGGCTTCATAGAGCGTGCGCATCAACGCCAGGTCATCGGCGGTGTAGCCCATGTCCACAGCGAAGACCAAAGCCTGTTCCACGTTGGCGGGGATGTCATCGCCTCCCAGCAATCCCAGGCGCTGCACGGCAAGCTGCAAATCGTCTTCATTGCTGTAGGCTTCGGCCACCATCAGCACGTAGTCGGCCTTGTAATCCTCGCGCAGCATATTGGGGCTGGTATCGACGAACTCGACCGGACTGATCACCCAGCCGTAGAGCAGGCCCAAACCAATGCCCACCAAAATGGCAAGCGCAAAATACACATAACGTGACATAACATTTGTATTGTGCCACAGAGCACCCATCCGGGCAAGTTAAAGGACGGTTTTGTTGGGAATGAGGAGCCGGGGGTATGGGAGCGGAGGCGCGGAGGAGCGGACGCGCCCGCAGGGCGCAGGTGAGGGAAAGGCCTCAAATTTCCCTACCTTACTCTAATCCCCCTATAAACCAATAAGTTTACTTTTGCGGTAGAATTTAACTAATTATCGGTAACCGCATTGGAGGTGGTCAGATGCAAACCCAAACCAAACTCGGATTGAAAACGATCGGACAAATCGCTGTTCCGGTCAAAGACCTGGAACGTGCCACGGCATTCTACCGTGACACGCTGGGGATGCAGTTCCTCTTCCAGGTGCCCAACATGGCCTTCTTCGACTGCGGCGGCATCCGCCTGCTGCTCGGCCTGCCCGAATCCCCGGAAGAAGCCCATCCGGCCAGCATCATCTATTACAAGGTCACCGATATCCAGGCGCATTTCGAAGCCTACAAAGCGCGCGGCGTGACCTTCATCGCCGAGCCCCACCTGGTGGCCGAGATGCCAGACCACGACCTGTGGATGGCCTTCTGCAAAGATTCAGAAGCCAATACGCTGGCACTGATGAGTGAAGTCCCCAAAAGCTGAGAAATCTCATATAACTTCGTAAGGATTCGTTAAGAATTAATTCCTATAATTAGCATCAGATAAGTAGAGTTTTACACTCGATAAGGAGCAATCATCATGAAACAGATTCCTTCATCCGAAATCACCCCCGAACACGTCTACCTGAACCGGCGGCAGTTCATGAAAACCGCTGGTGTGGCCGCCAGCGCGGCGCTGCTGGCCGCCTGTGGCGTCAAGCCATCCACGGAAACCCCAACCAGCGAAGCCTCCGGTACGGCTGCCGAGACGATGGACTCGGGCGCGGACGCTGCCACCGGAGAAATGACCGACGAACTCGGCGACGCCGCCAACTCCTTCGAGGAGATCACCAACTACAACAACTATTACGAATTCACTTTCGATAAAGAAGGCGTCGCCCCCCTGGCGGAAGACTACCCCACCTCGCCCTGGGAAGTAGAAGTCGGCGGCTTGGTCAACAACCCGACCACTTTCACGATGGAAGACATCTTGAGCCAGTTCGACCAGGAAGAACGCATCTACCGTCTGCGCTGCGTCGAGGGTTGGTCGATGGTCATCCCTTGGGAAGGCTTCCCGTTGAGCAAGCTGCTGGATGTGGTCCAGCCAACCGCCGATGCCCAGTTCGTGCAGTTCCAGACCGTACTCGACCCCGATAACATGCCCGGGCAGAACAGCGGCTGGTATTCCTGGCCCTACATCGAGGGGCTGCGCCTGGACGAAGCCATGAACGACCTGGCTCTGCTGGCAACCGGCCTGTACGGCAAGCAGTTGCTGCCGCAGAATGGCGCCCCTATCCGCCTGGTGGTACCCTGGAAATACGGTTTCAAGAGCGCCAAATCCATTGTCAGGATCGACCTGATGGATACCATGCCGGAGAACTTCTGGAAGATCGCCAATTCGCGCGAGTACGGCTTTTATGCCAACGTCAATCCCGAAGTGCCGCACCCGCGCTGGTCGCAGGCCAGTGAGCGCCGCATTGGCGAACTCGGTCGCCGTCCCACGTTGATGTTCAACGGTTACGAAGAAGAAGTTGCTTACTTGTACGAGGGCATGGACCTGCGCGCCAATTTCTAACTGCGCCCTGCCTTACCGAAAACACACATGCCGAGGAAGACCATGCAGAACACCATCCAGATTCCATTCATCACCGATAAGCTGAAGATC
>JBNKDB010000067.1:0-5559 GCA_050288045.1 Anaerolineales bacterium
GGCGTGGTAGACCAACGACATGCGCCGGAACCACTCGCGATAGGTGCCAGCCAGACGTTTGAGGCCCAGTTTATCGAGCAGTTTGGCACCACCCAGTTCAGTCAAATAGCGTTCATTAGGCACGCAGAACAGCAGCCAACCGCCCGGCTTGAGTGTGCGGGCGGTATCGACCAACACAGCGTCGATGCCATCGATATGTTCCAGCACCGAATTGCTGACCACGCTGGCAAAATACGTATCTGGGAAAGGCTGCGTGTCGCCATAAGCCTGCACCAACGTCTTGTGGCCGCGGTATTGGGCAGCATGGGCGTTGGGGTCACGCCACGGGTCCAGCCCGACATCGAGCGGCTGGTCAAAGGTGATCTCGGCAAAATGCCCGTCGCCGCTGCCGATATCCAGGGTCGGATGCTCCAGCCAGAAATCCTGGTAATAGCCCGCCTCCACGGCCCGCAGCATCGAGCGGAAATACGGCAGGTCGCGCAGGTGCAGCCACAGGAAATCCTTTTCCGGCTGCATATCGATCTCGGCCAGGGTTTCGTTATCGGGGCTGAACACGAAGCGCGCTCGGAGCACCTTGCCAGCCAGAATTTCCGGCAGCCAATGCGCGCCGTCGGCCCACATTTCATCATACGGAATCTCAGAGCGGGCAAACCACTGCGGGGCTACTTCGTCACTCTCGACCGGTTCGCCTACCCACTTGCGCGCCAGATAAACGAACACGACGCGATCCCATTCCGGTTTGCCCGGAAAATAGAATTCGATGCGGGCGGCACGCTGCAAATCTTCGAGTTGGATGGTAACGCTGAGCTCTTCCTGGATTTCGCGAGCGGTAGCCTGGACGACGGTTTCGTCGACCTCTACTGTGCCGCCCGCCGCCACGATCTTGCCTTCCCCAAAGCCGCGCTTCTTACGCGCCAGCAGCACGCTTTCTATCGGGTCACCTTTGACGAGTAAGCAAATCGTATTGACCAGCATTTTGGTTCCTATCCCACTCACGCCGTAATCTTGGCGAAAAGTTCTTCGTATTCCTCGGCTATCGTCTGCGGTGAAAAGCGCTTGGTGATCGCCGGAATGTCGCCCTGGTAATCCCCCGGCTTATCCAGTACCCGGATGATCGCCGTCGCCAATTGATCGACCGCGCCGACCGGGACGACCTCACCCATTTTGGTCATCAACACCGGCTGGCGTGCCCCAGGAATATCACTGGCAATCGCCGGGGTACCGCAGGTCATCGCTTCGACCTGCACCATGCCGAAAGATTCGGTACTGTTGGTGCTGGGTGCGACCAACACGTCGCAGGCATGCAGGAAAGCGGATACTTCCCCAGACAGCAGAACGCCCAGGAACTTCCAATGCGCACCCAGGTCGGCGATCAGTGGCGCCAATTTTTGGGCGTACTGTTCCTCACCCATCACGTCCTGGTACTGGCCGACGTGGATGGCACGCGCCTTGGGATATTTTTCGAGCACCTTGGGCATGGCTTCAACTACGAACTCGACCCCCTTTTCGGCTGCCAGGCGGCCCAACATACCGACAATACGTTCGTCTGGCTGGATGCCGTATTTCTCCCGAAAAGCCTTTACCTCGGCGGCGCTGACCTCCGGCATAACTACCGGCGGGGGAATGGCGCGCACCTTGCGGGCATAGCGACTGAGATAAACAGAATTGTCGGCGTAGTCCTGGGTGTTGGTGACGATCGCGTTCGCCAACGTGGCGGTGATGTGATTGGCAATATTGGAACCCAGGTTAGCAATTTTATGAATGAAGCCGTGCGGTAGCAGCAAATCACAGTGGTAAGTCACCACCACCGGTTTGCCCAGCAAACGAGCGATCAGCGAAATCGGGGCGGCATCGAACTGCGGCAGGTGTAAATGCACCACATCCGCCTTACGCGCCAGTTTCCAGGCCCAGAAGGGTATCCCCGGCATAATTACGCCCTTGCTCAAACGCGCCCGCACCGGCAGCCGGATGACGTCCACACCATGCAAGTGTTCCTCGCGCGGCAGGTTTTCCTCATACTGCGAAGTCAGCACGGTGACCTGGTGCCCTTCCGCGGCTAGGGCGCGCGCCAGACGTTCGGTATAGATCGTCAGCCCAGAATGATGGGGACGGTAATAGGTCAATGCAGTGAGGATGTGCATGGATAGCGTTTACTGGGGTGGTTGGTCTTTACGGTTACGCAGGTTGACGTAGACCTGCCGCAGGGACTGGCCGTCACGCGTCAGGCCGAAGATGCCCAGAGTTACCGTTACGGCAATGTAGATGGCGTGAGAAAGCAGCGCATAAGCCAAGGCCAGCGATTCATCGACTTTCACGATGGTCAAGCCGGCAACGATCGAGCCTTCCAGCACGCCCAAGTTCCCCGGTGTGGAAGGCACACTCACACCTAGTCCAGTCATGCCAACGGTAAATGCTGCCCACAAAAATTTAGCGCCCGGCAGGAAGGCCAATAATAAGATGTAATACCAGCTTACGTTGAGGCTCCAACTGACCAGCATCCACAACAGCACTTGCAAGAAACGGCCAATGTCAGTCAGGGCGCTGAAACCCTCAAAGATCGACTCGACCTTATCACGCCCGAATTCAACCAGCTTTGGCCAGCGGCCAAATATCTTTTCGAAGAGGCGCAGCGCCCATTCCTGGTTGCGTGTGACCAGATATAACACCACAAAACCAACGACCACCAAACCCGCCACCGTCAGGGCGGCTTGCATGGCCCATTCGGCGCCGCTAACAAACAACACGGTCGTAATCAGCAAGCTGGCCATCAGCGCCAGGTCGAAGATGCGTTCAACCAGAATGGTCGCCAGGACTTCCCAGAAGGTGAGGCCCACTTTGGAAGTGGTGCTCAGCAACATCGCCCGGCCGAGTTCACCCAGCCGGAAGGGCAACACAGTGTTGAGCAGGTAGCCCTCGCTGATCGTGAAGAAACTTTTGCTCACCGAGACCTTATCTTGCAAGATCGCCCGCCAGGCTACGGCGCGCGCCAGCATCGAAAGGATCAGCACCGCAGCCGAGACCGGCACCAGGCTGTAATTGGTTTGCTTTAGCGCCTCAACAACTTCGCTCAGATCGACAAAATATAATAAAACGGCGATAACCACCACGCTGACCAGCAGCCCGGGCAGCATGCGCCGGAAGTCTTTCCAGAAATTGGGTTGTTCGTTTTCAGTCATCCCCTAACCTTAACACAGCAAGAAATGCTTCTTGCGGAATTTCCACGCTCCCCACCATTTTCATGCGTTTCTTACCCTTCTTCTGCTTCTCCAACAGCTTGCGTTTGCGGGTGACGTCACCGCCATAGCACTTCGCCAACACGTCCTTGCGCAGCGCCTTGACGTTAGCACGCGAGATCACACGCCCGGCGGCCGAAGCCTGGATTGGGACCACGAACAACTGGCGCGGGATCAACTCCTTGAGCTTGGAGACCAGCCTTTGGCCTTTGTGGTAAGCATCCTCGCGGTGTACGATCATAGTCAGTGCATCGACCGGTTCAGTGTTGACCAGAATATTGAGTTTGACCAGATCTTCGGTGCGGTATTCCTTGAATTGGTAATCCATCGAGGCGTAGCCGCGCGTGCGCGATTTAAGTTGGTCAAAGAAATCGACGATCAGTTCAGAGAGCGGGATTTCATAATTGAGCTGCACCCGCGTGGGTGCAGGATAATCTTCACCGACATAGGTGCCGCGTTTGCCAGTGACCAGTTCCATCACCGGGCCGTAGTAATCGGTCGGCGTGAAGATCTGCAAGTTCATCCACGGCTCGCGAATCTCCTCGATATCGCCTTCGTCAGGCAGTTCGGCCGGGGAATCGATGCAGTATTCTTTACCTTCTTTGGTGCGGACTTCATACTCTACCGAGGGTGCGGTGACTATGATGTCCAGGTCGTACTCACGTTCGAGGCGCTCCTGGATGATCTCCATATGGAACATGCCCAGGAAACCGCAGCGGAATCCAAAGTTGAGCGCCTGCGATGTTTCCGGCTGGTAGACCAGCGAAGCGTCATTGAGCTGCAATTTTTCTAGGGCGTCTTTGAGGTCGTCGTAGTCTTCACCTTCGACCGGGTAAATCCCGGCAAACACCATCGGCTTGACCTGACGATATCCCGGCAGCGGCTGCACGGCCGGGTTGTCTTTCTGGGTAAAGGTATCCCCGACGCGACATTCCGAGACGGTCTTCAGGCCGGTAGCAATGTAACCGACTTCCCCAGCCTGCAAATTTTTCACGGGCACCAGGTTAGGCGAGAACACCCCCAACTCGATCGGCTTGACATTGGTCTTGGTCGCCATCAGGCGTAGCTCATCCTGCTGTTTGACGGAACCTTCCATCAGGCGCACGTAAGCGACCACACCTTTATAGGAGTCGTAATGCGAATCAAAGATCAGGGCGCGCAGTTGCGCCTGCGGATCGCCCGTGGGCGGCGGGACGCGCTGTACAATTGCTTCCAGAACGGCTTCGACATTCGCCCCGGATTTGGCGGAAATGTGGATGACTTCCTCCGGGTCAATCCCCAGCAGGTTGCTGATTTCTTCGGCAACTTCGTCCGGGCGGGCGGAGATCAAGTCGATCTTGTTGATTACCGGAATGATTTCCAGGTCGGATTCCAGCGCCAGGTACAGGTTCGCCAGCGTCTGGGCTTCCATGCCCTGGCTGGCATCCACCACCAATAGCGCACCTTCGCAGGCGGCCAGCGCCCGGCTAACCTCGTAGCCGAAGTCGACGTGCCCGGGAGTATCGATCAGGTTGAGTTCATAGGTCTGGCCGTCAGGCGCGTTATACTGCATACGCACGGCGGAGGCCTTGATGGTGACACCCTTTTCGCGTTCCAGGTCCATGCTGTCCAGCACCTGTTCTTTCATCTCGCGGTCGGAGATCGTGCCGGTAGATTGCAGCATGCGGTCGGCCAGGGTGGACTTACCGTGGTCGATGTGGGCAATGATACAGAAGTTACGAATATTTTCGGACATATACGGGGGAAGTATACCTGATATTTAGAGTAGTAGGAAGTAGACAGTATATGGTATGTAGTTAACAGTATGCAGTTTTACACTATTCTGCTGTATACAGATTTAATTAGTTGCGTGCGACTGTCATCATCCAGATAGCGTACCGTCGCAACGAACATTATCATTTGCTACTTCTCCCCCTCACCCCGTCGGCTGCGCCGCCACCCCTCTCCCACTGGGAGAGGGGAAACATCCGCAGAAACAAAGTTTCAAGGATGTGGGGTGAGGGGAGAACCGAAACAAAAACTAAAAGCCATGCATATTGAGATTATATCGTTTCTTCCGACACGTCCAGATCAGGCAAGGCTTTTTCAATCAAAGCCGCAAAATCTCCCTGGATGGTTGCGCTGGGATAGACCAATTGTGCCAGGAATTCGATATTGCCCTTCGGCCCCTGGATCGGAGATTGGGCCAGGTCACGCACGGCGTATCCTTGCGAAACGGCGAACGAAAGCACATCCATCAGCACGTGCAAATGCACCTCAGGATCGCGGATCACGCCTTTGCCGCGGCTGGCCTCCTTGCGGCCGGCCTCGAACTGCGGCTTGATCA
>JBNKDB010000068.1:0-5352 GCA_050288045.1 Anaerolineales bacterium
ATCCGGTACCACCACCCGCGCGAGCACGGTCCGCTTTATAGAAACGCTCAAAAACCCTGGGAAGATCGTCTCTAGGAATCCCTACGCCCGTATCCTTGATCGAGAATCGAATAAAATCATCGCCTTCGGGTTGGCAAGATAACTCAATCTCGCCACCGGCAGGAGTAAACTTGATCGCATTATGGATCAAATTGACCAACACTTGCTCCAACCGTGGCGGGTCCGCCAGCACATCTGGAAGATCATCCGGGCAGTTTACCTGCATCAACAACTCTGCCCGCTCTGCTTGGAGCTTTAACCGGTCGCCAGCTTGTTGCAATAAGGAACACGGATTTGCTTCCTGCATCTGTAGCGGTACACGGCCAGATTCAATTCGAGACAACTCCAGCAATTCCGCAACCATATGTACCAGTGTATCCACTTCCACTTCCATGCGTTGCAAGAAGCGTCGGGCAGTCGGTGGATCATCCAATGCGCTATCGTAGAGCGTTTCAGCTAATGCTTTAAGCGAGGCTAGTGGAGTACGCAACTCATGCGAAATGTTGCTGATGAAATCCCTACGAATTGTCTCGAGCCGCCGCACATCGGTGAAATCCTGGAACAGCAATAATGAGTGACCTGGCAGCGATTCTCCCAACGGGGAGGCAACCCCTTGAATGAATTTTTTCTGCTGAGGGAGTTCTAGGGTGATGACCTGTTCTTCGCCGGTATCGCGGCACTGCCGCCAAATCTCAACGAATTGGTGATGCCGCAAAACGTGCACAAGCGACCGGCCAATCGCTTCAGCTGCGCTGGTCTCAAATAAATTCTCACCGGCAGGATTGATCAAGACAACGTGCCCTTGATCGTCAACAATCAGCACCCCATCTGTCATCTGGAGCAGCACAGCAGATAATTTACTGCGCTCCGCGCGTAAGTCATCAATCTGGGAACGCTGCTGCTGGGCCATATTACCCAGGGCCATCGCCAATGTTTGTACTTCCGAATTTCCAGGAGTTGAGATATATAAACGCCCCTCGAATTCACCATCTGCCATCCGTCTAGCTACCGTGGTCAACTCACGCAGTGGGCGTAGCTCTCGCCAGGAAAGCCATCCCGCAATCAGGATAATCAACAACGCCGCCACGATAGTACCGATTGTAATATTCTCGCGCAACTTGAACAAACGGGCGTCGATTTCTTCCAGCGCCAATGCCACCCGGGCTACCCCAACATCACTTCCATCGACAATGACCGGAACGCTGGCATAGAGCATATCCGCCCCAATAGTCTGGCTAAACCGCAGGCTTGTACCTTTCCCCTCGGCCAACGCAGCAATCACCTCTGGGCGATCCCGATGGTTCTCCATCGTGGCCTGGTCTTCATGCGATTCCCCCAAAACTGTCCCGTCCAGAGCTATTACAGTAACTCGGGCATCGAACTTATTGGCCCAGTCAAGCACCAAATCATTGAGTGTATCCTGGTCTGCCATCGTTCCTGGATCGACCTTTAAGCTATAAGCAACCAACTCTGCCTTGGTTAGCAAAGTTTCTTCCAGGTTATTGATGTACATCTGGCGAATGAAACCGGTCAGGTAGACCTGAAATACAACCACCGTAATGACCAGAAGCAGGATATACGGAAAAGCAATCCGCCAGCGAATACTCTTAAACATCTTTAAGCTTTTAGCCCTCGAAACGATAACCCGCGCCGCGCACGGTTACGATTCTCACTGGCTTGGACGAATCCACCTCGATTTTGGAGCGCAGCCAACGCACGTGCACGTCCACCGTACGCGTCCCACCGCTGAAATCCCAACCCCACACACGCTCCAGGATCAGTGCCCGCGACAGCACTTGTCCACGATGACGCGCCAGGAAAAGGAGCAGGTCATATTCTTTCGGCTTCAGTGCCAAGGCCTCATCTTTTAGACGGACCTCATGCCGGGAATGATCGATCTCTAAATCACCGAATTCGAGCACATCGGCAACCGGCGGCGCTTGGGTATCAGCTTCTTCCCGGATCAGGCGCACCCGCCGCAATACTGCCTTCACCCGCGCCAAGAATTCACGCATGGAAAAGGGTTTAGTCATATAGTCGTCGGCACCCAATTCCAACCCCAAGACACGGTCAATTTCTTCGTCTTTCGCGGTGAGCATCAAGATTGGCAGATTCATTTCTTTGCGGAGGATGCGTGTCACGTCGAAGCCATCCAGCCCCGGGAGCATAATATCCAAGACGATTAAATCGGGTTGTATTCTCCGGGCTGCTTCTAAAGCTACTGTCCCATCCCCCACCGCTTCAACCTCGTACCCTTGCCTTTCCAGGTTATAGGCCAACGTTTCCCGCAAGGAGACTTCATCTTCGACTACGAGTATTTTTTCAGCCATAGTGCCTCAACTTTTCCACGCACGAATGTTAACAAACGCCTGCATTCTATCATAGCCTGAATGAATTAGGAAACCGGCAATTTTATTATTTTTGAGAATTTGAAGTAAAATCCGATATAGCATATATGGCTATACGCAATATCGGATTTAACGCACAAAAAGTAAGCCCACCAAGATCACTAAAGTGACTGTCACAAAGTTAGTGGGTTTTTGAAGCAAAAAAGAAAGACCTTTTGTAAGATGTAGGTGTCTAAGCCACATCCAAAAAGGTCTTTCAACATGATTGTACTGCAACTTTCAGCTGTCAAACGAAATCAATCAGAGCGTCCATCCCAATGTCCGTATTGTGAAGGGGGAACTTTTCAACGTTGGGGGCTGGAAACCAGGAAGATCAAGGATCCCCGCATCAAATCAGTGAAACTATACAGATACAAATGCACAAGCTGTGGACGCACCTTCCGGCACTACCCGGAGGGGGTCAATCATGCCCAACAGAGTGAACGGATGAAACAATTGGCGGTGATCTGCTGGTCGTTGGGATTGAGCTATCGCGGGGTGGAAGCGATTCTATCTGCCTTTGGGGTGAGTTTGAGCCGGATGAGCAGCTGGCGGGACGTGCAGGTGGCAGCAGAACAGAGGAGGAAAGAGAAGCGGTGGAAACCTGTCAGGGTGGTGGGGATTGATGGAGCCTGGCTGAATGGGCAAGGCATGATGGTGGCAGTGGACATGGGCGATGGGCAGCCGTTTGAGATAGGGGCGATCGATGAGAAAGATGCGGCCGCGGTGCTGGACTGGCTGCGAGATTTGAAACAGCGGCATGGCATTGGCGTGATCGTGACCGATGATCTGTCTACCTATCGAGGCATCAGTGACAAACTCGAACTAGGGCACCAGGTCTGTCACTTCCATGTGCGCCGCTGGGTGGGCAGAGCGTGCTGGGATTTGGGGCAGCGGTTGCCAGAAGAATGGAGATGGGTCATTGCCCAGATCAAAATCATCGTGGAAGACTTGCCACCAAATGGTGGCAAGCAGCTGCTCGATCTCTACAAACAGATCCCCGGTCATCGCAAGCAGGGTCAGGCTTACACGGCATTGGATGAACTGCGCCGTTTGCTGATCCGGGTCAGTGAAAGTTGGGAGAGATACACCACATTTTTCCATGATCCCGGGATTCCGTGGACGAACAATCGCACCGAGCAGGCGATTGGCAGGATGAAGATGCGAGCCAGGACGGTACGGGGTTACAAAACAGAGCAAGGCATGCTCAATGGCTTGCTGGTATCGAGCGTCAATCTGACCTGAACGCACATTTGGGGAGGGGGAGTTTGTGCTTTTTCATCAATCCCCTAAATTCGCCCACCAATTTTGGGACAGCGTCTCGATTGTTGGAAAGTTGACATTTTCCTGTATAATGACTTTGGGAGGCGAGTTTGAATGTGGTGGAGAGATGAATTAACGGTAATAAAAAGGAGCTAGTCTCATGAGCGTATTCGAATTACGGGTAGCCCTGACGGTGGAAGATTTCGAGGCGGCGGTGGCCTTCTACCGCGACGGCCTGGGCCTCGACCCCGGCGAACTATGGACGGATAACGGCCGCGGCCAGATGTTCCGGGCCGGGCGCGGCACGCTGGAGATCTTCGACCCGAACTATGCCGTCAACGTCGACCAGCTCGAGGTGGGCGAACGCGTCAGTGGGCAAATCCGCTTTGCCTTCGAGGTGCCGGACGTAAACGCTGCCATGCAGCGCGCCCTGGATTACGGCGCTACGCTCGTGCACGAACCGGTGCTAACCCCCTGGAACGACCTCAATGTGCGCCTGCGTTCCCCGGAAGGCTTGCAGATTACGTTGTATCAGGTGCAGGGGGAGTGAAGGTAAGGATAACAAAGTAATTACACATGGTTCAGGCTAATCCTATCATCAACGATTGTTTTAAAGGATAAAGGTTATGAAACGGTGGATGTGCTTACTTCTCAGCAATCTTTTCCTGGTACTCATTCTCACAGCATGTGGGGATGAGGTTGCTGCACTCCCTTCTCCAATAACACCAACCCTGACAGCAACCGTGCTGACTGCAACGCCTTTATCCAAAAAGGCTTACCTGCCAACCTATCAGGCCAAGATGACGCAACAATACATCGAGGAAGTTGTCAACCAGACAGCCGCGGCCGCACTTTGGACACAAACCCTTACGATCACGCTAACCCCAACAATCGCGCTGACGCCAACGATCACGCCCGGGCCATCACCAACGCCCACACCTACCCCGACTTCCTGGATTCCTTATCTCCAACCGGGGGATGTCGTTTTCCCCAGACCGGTGGAATATTACGACTATAAAAATTTGCCGACTGCGATCGCAACTCCGATACGAAGGGCAGCTGATTATGAATTGAAGCCCTGGTCGTATGATGATGCTTTGGAATTGATCGTGCTGGCAGACCAGTTTTCGGCGTTTGCCGATTATAGATATGGCTATGAATGGACGAACTATATAAGTATTAATGGCCCGAAGTTGATTGCTATCGAAGAGGCATTGATGCGCTTTCCAGATGGCAAATATGAGGAAGATGCGCGCTGGCTCTTGGCGGCAACAGATTTTCCTCCCAGTGATCCCGATTTGAACGATTGGGTGGTTGCCCAGATTGAAGCGAAATTTAATCAGGCTCCTTCAGACCTGGAACAATTGGAGAATTTTCTACATGAAAAAAGGCTTTGGATCGTAGATGTGACTCCGGCCGAGAATTTGTTTGGCGATCAGAGCGAAGCCTTTATTCTGCATGTTGTTGCAAGCGGTAATTATAGTGATGTTGGCATGTTCCTGGCATTTAAGCAAAATAGTCGGGGGCGATATGAAGCCATCCAGTTAGCTTCCGATATCATTTTTTTGAATTCTTTTGATGGATTACACGTAGAAGATTTCAACCAGAACGGGGTGCCAGATGTATTAATCGCAGGGGCGCAGCATCGTGGTATGTCGTGTTA
>JBNKDB010000069.1:0-4914 GCA_050288045.1 Anaerolineales bacterium
ATTGACTGACCAGTCAGTTAAAGTATATACCCATCACCCTATCGAGTCAATCCCCCAGAACAAATTGGGCATTGATATAATTCCCTTACAAACAACTCTCACTTCGGAGCAATTATGACAGACCAATCCCTTTCCTCCCATCACGGCCCGGGTGAAGATGCCACGGGCAGCTACCCTAACGAAACCATGCGCCTGCTGATGGAGCGCGGCAGCCTGCGCCAGTTCACAGACGAGTCGATCCCGGCAGATGTGTTGCACCAGATTTTGGCGGCCGGGGCGCAGGCCGCTTCGGGCGGCAACTTGCAGCCTTTCTCCATCATCCAGACCGAGGATGAGGAAACGCGCAAAAAACTGGCCGATTGGCTGGGGCAATCTTTCATCGGTAAAGCCCCCGTGCTGCTGACTTTCTGCATCGACCTGCGTCGCCTACAACGTTGGGCGGCACTCGACCACGCCCCCTTCACCGCCGATCATTCCTTTCGCCATTTCTGGATCTCATTCCAGGACACGATCATCGCCGCCCAGAATATCTGTACCGCCGCCGATGCGCTGGGTCTCGGTTCAGTGTACATCGGCTCGGTATTGGAATATTTCCGTGAATTGAAAGAACTATTCGACCTGCCGCAGGGTGTGTTCCCGGTCGTGCTGCTGTGCCTGGGCTACCCCGAGGAGCAACCCCAGCCGCGCACCAAGCTGCCCGTCGATGTGATCGTACACAAAGAGTGTTACCAGGAACTAGACGATCAGAGCTTGCTGGACGTGTACGCTAAGAAATATGCCGGGCAAACCTACGAGATCACCGACAAGCGCCTGGAATTATTTACCGAGGTGTGCACGGATGTAGGCGGGGAAGCATTCGCCCAAGCGTGCATCAAGGCCGTTCAGGAAGCCGGACACTTCAACCAGGTGCAGCGCTACTTTGGGTTACACTACCGCGCCAACGTGATGGCCGAGGATAACCCCGAATACCTGCAAACCTTAGAAGATTTTGGTTTTTATTGGATGCATGAATATAAAAAATTTGGGGAATAAGTGGGGAAGGAAAAAGAATTTTCCCACCACAGAGGCACAGAGGCGCTGAGTTTTTATTCAATTTCTCTGTGTCTCTGCGATGAAGTTCTAATTACAGTGTATCTATATTACTCAAGCCGTTTGAGGATCGCCTGCTGCAATTTACGCCAATCGTTTTCCGGTAACCCCAGCTGACTTACCACCGGGCCAGCATAAGCCGCCTGACGGTCGTTCACCAGTGCGGTCTGATTAGCCGCCTCCATAAGTTGCCAGTATTCCGCCTGCCCAAAAGCTTCGTAAAAAGAATTGATCATATCCTGGTTGGTAAACACATGCGCCGGTGGCCCACCAAAGACCGGCAGTTCTCCAGGAATGGGCGCTTGCGGGCGTAATGGCCCGGGTACACCTAGCGTCCAGGTGGTAGTGTGATAAGCGCCGTTCGAACCCGGCAAAGGCTGGTAGCGCAAGGCGATATACCCATAAGGGGTCAAGCCCCAAACGTTGCCCATGCTGGGAAAATATTCATGTATGCGCACGCGCGTCCCGGCGGGCAAGGTATCCAACAACTCTCCTTCGATACCGGGCATGTTGCGCACGTTCAGGTTGACACGCGTGGTTACATACCCCGGTTCCGGGAACAACGTGACGTGATCCCACCGCAGCCAGGCCGGACCAGGCGCGCGTAGGTAAAAATACACGTCCCGGCCATCGAAAATATTGAACAATAAACCATCAATGCGAATAGCGGTGAACTTCGACACGCGCAGGTCAGTCTTGTAATTGGTCACCGCCGGATCGGGGGCAGGGTCATCCGGGCCAAAAACGTTGACCTCGACCGCCGTGCCTTTCAAAATCTGCTTGACTTCCAGGATATTGCCAGACGTGGTCAGACATTCAAATTTGGGGAGTTCGGGTTCATCTTCGGGATGATCCCAGTCGATCTTTGGTTCGCCCCCCAACAGCAAGAAATTCCCCGGCCGGAAAGCGGCTTCCTCGTTCCCCGGGTTCAGGTCACGGTAGGATTTGATCCAATCTACATCCCAGGGTATACCCGGCCATTTGGAACCGCCGGGGCCACGCTTGAAATCGTAGGTTGCTGGGTAGACCACATCCGGCTCGAACTGCCAGTCGGGAAGCAACTGGCGCGGGGGATCATCGATGTTGACAATTGCGTATTGGGGCATGCTCTCTCCTCACAATTGGCTGCTTTTGCAGCCCAGCTACCGATAATTCAACAAACAGGCCTGACACTGTTCCTCAAAAGCGTCAGGCCTGTTTTGATTCTATTCCTGTTCTTCCAGTTGTTCGAGCAACTCGATATCTTTATTCAAGTTCCGGCGGCGTACCCATAGGCTGATCACATACGCCAGCATAGCGCCAAAAATGACCACAAAGCCTAAGATCATGTAATCGGTGGTTTCTGCCGGGCCTTCTTGCAGTAAAAGCAATAAATTCATTTTTCCTCTCCTATCCCATGATTTGCAGCTTGCGCTGTTCGACCTGGTCGTTAAGCATACCCAGACGGATGCGGTGCCACAGCAGGTCGATGCCGATCACTGTAAAGACCGCCAACGAAATGAAGAAGGTGGTGCGCATATCGGGCGTCATGTCGAACGAGCCTTGCGCGGTCGGGTCGTTGCTGCCGATCAAGGTCGGGTGGATGGTGCGGAAGATGCGGATCGACAGGAACGAAAGCGGCACACTGATGAAACCGATGATGGCGTAGACCGCTCCAAAGCGTGCCCGCCGGTCAGGGTCTTCGATACCCTGGCGCAGCATCAGGTAGGCCAGGTAGATCAATTCCATGATCGTGGCGGTAACCAGACGCGGGTCCCACGTCCACCACGTATTCCAGACCGGGCGCGCCCAGATCGAACCAGTGACGATATTGACAAACGAGAACACCAGGCCGATCTCTACCCCGGCCATGCCAACGATGTCCCACTTTCGCTCAGAAGTGACCAAGTAGGCAATCCCGGCGAAGACCGCCATCAGAAAACCAACCATGCCCACCCATCCGGCGGCGACGTGGAAATAGAAGACGCGCTGCACGTTGCCCATCACGCGCTCCATGGGGGCAAAAAAGAAAACCAGATAGGTCGCAAAGGCGAGCAGGACAATCGATAGGATGTCCAACCCGGTCAACAATTTGGGTTTAGTTTGGTTCACTTTACACTCTCCTACACGAGTAATCAGTAATCAGGGGACAGTAACCTGGTAAAAATATAGTCACAGTCCCTATGCAACTATATTGAGAAATGATTATTCCTCTACGACAAATTCAAAAACCATGAATGATGCCGCCAGGAAGACCACATCATATACGATCAATAAATTCAACCACGGCCAGATATCGACCATCTCAAGCCCGTTCAAGAAGCCGCCGCTGGCCTTGACCGCCGCCACCACCACCGGGATGACTACCGGGAACAGCAAGATCGGCAGCAGGATATCGCGCGTGCGGGCCTGCACTGCCATGCTGGCCAGCAGCGTGCCCACCGTGACGTAGCCAATCGAACCCAGCAAGATCACCAGCAGCAAGCCGGGCTTGAACAAATTGACGTTGTACAGGATGCTGTATAGCGGCAGCATGACCGCCTCGACGATCAGCATGAAAACCAGGTTACCGATCGTCTTGCCGAAATAGATTGCCGTGCGGTCGACCGGGGCCAGCAGCAGGCCGTCCAGACAGCCGCGGTCTTTCTCGATTGCCATCGAGCGATTGAGGCCCAACGTTCCGGCGAAGGTAAAGGTTACCCACAGCACCCCGGCTGTCACGTTGGCGCGCTCGCGGGCGTCCAATTCAAGGGCAAAGTTGAAGATCAAGATCACCAACATGGCGAAGACCAGCATGGCCGAGACCAATTCCCGGCTGCGCAGTTCGGCAGCCAGGTCCTTCCAGACGATGGCCCATAAAGATCGTAGATAGGCCGATTTGCCGCGCACGGTCTTTTCCTGGGTCTGCATTTCAACGGCCATTGGACGCCTCCGTTTCCGGCATGGTCGCCCGGCGGTAGAACGCCAGCAGCCCATCCTGGGGCATCTCGTCGCGCTTAGCCGATGCAATGATCACGCCGCGTGAGAGCACATCGAAGCGCCCGGCCAGATTGGCAGCGCGCGCCAGGTCGTGCGAGGTCATCACTACCGTACGCCCCTGGATAGCCTGGTCTTGCAGGATTTCATCGAGCATGTTGCTGGCATCCTGGTCGAGGCCGGTGTAGGGTTCGTCGAGCAGCAAGATTTCCGGGTCGTGGATCACGGCGCGTGCAATTGCCAGGCGCTGCTGCATGCCGCGTGAGAAGGTGCGCACCAGGTCGCGGCGGCGCAGGCTTAGCCCAACCAGCTCCAGCGTTTCGGCTATGCGCATGTCAAGATCATACACACCATACATGCGCCCATAGAATTTCAAATTCTCTTCGGCGGTCAGATCACCATACAGCAGGGGTTGGTGCGAGAGCACACCCAGGCGGCTGCGTACGGCCGCGGCCTGCTTGGGAAGTTGGTATCCGGCCAGGCGCACATCGCCCAGCGTGGGCCGCGAGAGCGAGGCCAGGATGCGCAGGAAGGTCGTTTTTCCGGCGCCGTTGGGACCAAGCAGGGCCACAAATTCACCCTGCCCTACCTCGAAATCCAGGCCACGCAGGATGGCTTTCAGCCCAAAGCGTTTGACGAGTTTTTTTACAGAGATCATGCTAAATATTTACCACAAAGTCATAAAGACACAAAGTTTTAATAATTTTTCTTACATTTACCACAAGGGTAATATTTTATTCTTTTTGGACATGTAATACATAGCTCTATATTATTCATTGTTCCCTTAGTGCCTTTGTGTCTTGGTGGTAAAAAATGAGAACGATTTTCCACCACAGACTTTATTTATACTAACCACAAAGTCACGAAGAC
>JBNKDB010000070.1:0-2430 GCA_050288045.1 Anaerolineales bacterium
AAAAAATAACGGAATTTCTCCGTTTTGTATAAACTTTTGGATTACGAACTAATCGTAAACGTTTTCAAAGCATATCATTTTCACTGATTGATGTCAAGGAGTTGAACACGGGAGAATCAGCAAACTACACAGCGAAAAAACTAGAAATATATGCAATTTCCATCCTGACTAAAGGTTTCGGCAAGGATGGGGACGTCGTCAATTGCTATCCGATGGCCCAATTTGCGCTGGGTCACGCAATGTAATCTCAATATGTGTTGCAGGCTGAGGTGCTTCAGACTTTGGTGAGGCATTAGCGCTCTGACAAGCTCAACCTTGTCCGTTGCACCCCAATTTTGTAGAGAACAACGCCTAACCGAGTTCTATTTCCTTGACCTGTAAAGTCGCGTCATCAGAACTTGAACCGACGTAGAACGCATAAGTTCCCGGTTCAAATACCCATTTCCGCTGATCGTTACTGAAATACCGGAGTTCATCCAGATCGACTGGTATCGAGACGGTGGTTGATTGGCCGGGGTTTAGATAGACCTTCGCAAAACCCTTGAGGAGTTTCTGCTGACGATCTACCGCAGAGTGTTTTATGCCGACATAAACCTGAACAACCTCAGCACCGGCTACATCGCCCGCGTTCTTGAGATCAACTGTAACCATTACGCGGTCATCCTGCTTGTCGAGCTGGGCTGCCCCATATTCCCATGTCGTATAGGAAAGCCCGAAACCAAAGGGATAGGCGGGCTGGTGGCCGTGCTTATCGAGATAGGAATAGCCATGATACAGATCATACGTGATCTCGGCATCGGTGTTACTGAAATAGGGTAGATGGCTTTGATCCTGCGGGATAGTGAACGGTAGTTTGCCGGAGGGATTCACATCTCCAAACAGAATTCGAGGCAAGGCATTACCGCCTTCCATCCCCGAATACCAGCCGTATACGATGGCCGGAACCCTGTCATCCCATTCTTTAGTCATGATCATGCCGCCGCCGATGAGTACGACAACCGTATTGGGGTTGATACTTCCAATCCGTGTGATCAGATCGATCTGGGCCGGTTTAAGCGAAAGATTCTCACGATCACCGCCTAACGAACCCCCTTCATCCGATTCAAACACTGACATGTCAAAGTCTGGGAGTGACTTACCCATATTTTCATAGCCTGCGCGAACTGCGGCGACAAAGGAAAAGTCATTCTCACCCGGAGTGGGTGAAGAAATAAATTCACCCTCATCGTGCATGTCGTTGCCTACGGCGATAATGACACAGTCGGCCTTGGCCGCTTCGTCGGCGGCTTTGTCGAGTTCGCTCTCATCACAGAACACGATCTCAGCGTCGGTCCCGAAATAGTTGCGGAGACCCTCAAGCGGGGTAACCACATAGGGCGCATCGATCCGGCTGGACCCCGCATCACCGGTATTGGCCCGATTGCCCAGTTCCCCGGCAACCAGAATGCGCTTGACCGTCTTCGGGAACGGCAGTACCTCCGCCGCGTTCTTGATCAACACCATCGATTTCTCAGCGACTTCGCGTGCCAGTTCGGTGTGCTCTTGGCTGGCGACGAGGTCCATGCTATATGTCATCTGCTCCGGGGTATTCTCGAAGACGAGTAAAGTACGCAGTACGCGGAGCACGGCGGTATCGACGGCGGCCTCAGCTACGCGGCCTTCCTCAACCGCCTTAAGCAAATTACGCTGGTAATGGATCGGCAAGGGCATTTCTACATCAAGACCGGCCTCAATCGCTTTTTTGGTATCGCGAACACCAGCAAGAAAGTCCGAGATCGCGAAGCCCTCGAATCCCCAGTCGTCCCGCAGGATATCGGTAAGTAGCGTACGGCTTTCGCAGCACTGATCGCCGTTGAACAGGTTATAGGCCCCCATCACCGAGGCAGCACCCGCATCTATACATTTCTTGAAATGCGGCAGGTACACTTCGCGCATGGTACGCTCATCGGACTTGACATTTACCCAGAAACGGGAATTTTCGATATTGTTGACCGCATAGTGCTTGACGCAGGCGATCACATTGTGGGCCTGCACGCCTTCAGTTAACGCCTGCCCCATTTCCCCCAGCAGGAAAGGGTCCTCACCATAGGTTTCTTGCGAACGCCCCCAGGCGGGATGGCGCAGCAAGTTGATACAAACTCCACCAAAATAGTTAGCCCCTTGTGCGCGGGCTTCCTTGCCGATCACGTCGCCAATCCGTTTTTCGAGGTCCGGGTCAAAGCTGGCACCGCGCGCCATCGACACGGGGAAACAGGTTGATTGGCCCATCACCACGCCGCGCGGACCGTCGCTAAACGCAATAGGCGAAATGTCGAGCCGGGGACAGCCAGTGGTCTCGATGGGGGTGGGATTGTACATATTCTGGTAATTTACCAGATTGCCAAGCGGGTCCCAGTTGCCATTGAGCAGCCAGACCTTTTCCTTCAAGGT
>JBNKDB010000071.1:0-4063 GCA_050288045.1 Anaerolineales bacterium
CAGATCAAGGGGGCGTTGATCGGCGCACCGATCGGCCTGCTCTTCCTGGAAGCGTTGTATTGGGTGCTGCGGAACTATCCAGATACCTGGTGGTTGCTTTTCACCGGTCTCATGCTGGTCTTCAGTGTGCTGCTCACCAACCTGGCTCCGATCCTGATCGCCCCGCTCTTCAATAAGTACATCCCGTTGGGCGAAGAACATGCCGACCTGGAGGAACGCCTGCTCAAACTGGCAGAGCGCGCCAACACCAAAGTGCGCGGCGTCTTTAAGTTCGACATGAGCCGCCGCACCAAGGCCGCCAACGCCGCCCTGACCGGGATTGGCAACAGCCGTCGCATCATCCTAGGCGATACCTTGATCGATGAATTCTCAGCCGAAGAAGTGGAAACCATCCTGGCGCACGAACTGGCGCATCAGGTGCACAAGGATATCCCGGTTGGGATCGCCATCAGCAGCGTGGCTACCTTGTTGGGCTTTTACCTTGCCAACCTGGCGATGCAGCGCGGCATTGTGTTCTTTGGTTTCCGCGATGTATCCGATGTGGCTGCTTTCCCGCTGCTGATGATCATCCTGGGGCTTTATAACTTGGTGACCTTGCCGCTGGAAAATGCCTATTCGCGTTGGCGTGAACGGCGCGCCGACCAGTATGCTCTGGAAGCGACTGGCAATGGGGCCGCGTATGCCTCGGCGCTTACTCGTCTGGCAAACCAAAACCTGGGCGAGATCGAGCCGGAGCGTTGGGTTGTCTGGCTGCTGCACTCGCACCCGCCGCTGGGCGAGCGCATCAACATGGCGGAAAATTTCAGGAAGACCGGTTAGCTGCTGGGTAGATGTAAAAACGGTTACCACCAAGACGCAAAGTCGCAAAGGTATTTCTTAGTGGCTTGGTGACTTTGTGGTTAAATAAAACTCCCCTGATACATCTATCAGGGGAGTGATTGTATATCCTAAAACTCCTCTCAAAGCAAATGTGCTACTGAGAGGCCTAGAAAATCGATTGTGTAGTGGGGGTTACCCTATTGCTCGACGCTCTGCCGGGCGCGTTTCTTGTTGTAGCGGTAGGTGATCCGACCGCGACTCAAGTCGTAGGGCGACATTTCAAGGGTGACGCGGTCTCCAAGCAGAATGCGGATGTAGTACTTGCGCATTTTGCCGGACAGGTAAGCGAGCACTTCGTGACCGTTGTCCAGTTCGACCTTGAACTGTGTACCGGGGAGTGCTTCGATGACCGTGCCTTCAACCTTGATCTTATCTTGCTCTTTTGCCATAAACGTTACGTCCTCCAGACGAATAAAAAAACTCGGGCGACATTGCGAGCGCGTCCGAGTTCAAGAACACTGGCGTGTATCAGCACACTTATGATCGAGGAATTGGCGTTTTCCTTTTTAACATAGTTAGCACCAAGTCTCGGGCAAGCCCGCAATTGCCATGATTATACCCAGGGGATAGCTTTATGTCAAATGAAATGAGACCTTATTAATTTTACATATGTGAAAGGAGGCAACGCGTGGCCCAGTTTCGTGTTTCAGGAATAGTGAAACGAATGCCGTGAGGCGTGATTAGAAAATCGAGATTCGTAAATCGTTATTCGTGTATCGTAACTGGTGTGCACAAACGCAGCCTTTTGTCACTTGCAATTTGTAATTTGCCTTTTGCACCCTGCATCCGCGGTATACTGTGGGAAACCTAAACAAGTAGAGGAAATATGAGCCTGGAATCTGAGAAAAAACGCTGGCAGGAAGAGACGCTCGAACCATTGTTGAAGCGCTTCCCCGAACGCAAAGCACAGTTCGAAACCTCCTCCGGCATCCCCTTACCGGCCATTCACACCCCGGAAGACGAAACACCCGATTATGCCGAAAAGCTGGGCTTCCCCGGCGAGTACCCCTATACGCGCGGCATCCATCCCGGCATGTACCGCGGCCGCCTGTGGACCATGCGCCAGTATGCCGGATACGCCACCGCTGAAGAATCCAACCAGCGCTATCGCTATTTATTGGAACAGGGCCAGTCGGGGCTTTCGGTGGCTTTCGACCTGCCGACCCAGATTGGCTATGATGCCGATGACCCGATGGCGCTGGGCGAGGTGGGCAAGGTCGGTGTGTCGATCTCGTCTTTGGAGGATATGGAAACGTTGTTCAAGGATATCCCACTGGACAAAGTTTCCACCAGTATGACGATCAATGCCCCGGCGGCGGTCTTGCTGGCGATGTATATCGCCGTCGGCAAGCGCCAGGGCGTGGAAGCGCGCAAGCTGCGCGGCACCGTGCAGAACGATATCCTCAAGGAATACGTAGCGCGCGGTACCTACATCTTCCCACCCAAGCCGTCCATGCGCCTGATCACCGACCTGATGCAGTATTGCCAGGTGGAGGTGCCCAACTGGAATACGATCAGTGTATCCGGTTACCACATCCGCGAGGCCGGTTCGACGGCTGTGCAAGAAGTTGCTTTTACATTGGCGAACGGGATTGCCTATGTGCAGGCTGCTCTGGATGCCGGGCTGGCGGTGGATGATTTTGCGCCGCAAATTTCGTTCTTCTTCAATGCCCACAACAACTTCCTGGAGGAAGTTGCCAAGTTCCGGGCGGCCCGGCGTATGTGGGCGCAGATCATGCGCGAGCGTTTCGGGGCTGAGAACCCGCGCTCGTGGATGCTGCGTTTTCATACCCAGACGGCCGGATCGACATTGACCGCCCAGCAGCCGGAGAACAATGTGGTGCGCGTCGCCGTGCAAGCCCTGGCGGCTGTGATGGGCGGCACGCAGTCCCTGCACACCAACAGCATGGACGAAGCCCTATGGCTGCCGACCGAGAAGTCGGTGATGGTGGCACTGCGCACGCAGCAGATCATTGCCCACGAGTCTGGCGCGGCTGACACCGTCGACCCGCTAGCCGGTTCGTACCTGATCGAGAACCTGACCGATGAGATCGAGACCCGGGCCAATGACTACATTCAGCACATCGATGAAATCGGCGGGGCGCAAGCGGCCATTGAGCAAGGTTACATGCAGCGTGAGATCCAGAATGCGGCCTACGTCTTCCAGCAGGCTTTGGAGCGCCAGGAAGAGATTGTGGTGGGCGTGAATGCTTTCCAGGTCGAAGAGGAGCGCGAGTTAGAACGCCTGCGGCTCGACCCGGCCATCGAAAGTGGTCAGAGGCAACGCCTGACAAGTTTGCGGGCGCGCCGTGATGCCGCTAAAGTGAGCGAACTGCTTACTCAACTGGAAGCGGCCAGCGGCCGGACAGACGAGAACCTGCTGCCCTTGTTGGTCACCTGTGTAGAAAATGACATCACCCTGGGCGAGATTTGCGGCGTGCTGCGCCAGCAATGGGGCGAGTACCACCCGCCCGCCTGGGATTGAGATTAGCGAACAAAGAGGAATACATGTCTGAGATCAAGAAGATCAATCACGTAGCGATTGTTGTGGAAAATATCGAGGAATCATTGGGCTTCTGGCGGGACGCGCTGGGACTGTCGCTTTCTCACATCGAAGAAGTGCCCAGCCAGGAATCGGCCGTGGCTTTCCTGCCGGTGGCCGGGAGCGAGGTCGAACTGGTGCAGCCCACCACGGAAGGTTCCGGGATTGCCCGCTACCTGGAAAAACGCGGGGCGGGCATGCACCACCTGTGTTTCGAGGTCGATGATATTGTTGGCATGTTGGCGCAATTACAGACCAAAGGCATCCAGTTGATCAATGAAGAGCCCCTGACCAGCAGCGATGGACGCAAATACGCCTTCGTGCATCCCAAGAGCGCCAGTGGGGTATTGGTGGAGCTTTACGAATTGCCATAGATACGATCACTGCTTGTGCAACCTTACGGCGCGTGCTGCGTACAATATAATAGATACGGACATCGTCTTGGCCGATGCATTTAATCGGCCGGTAAGGAGTACAGTATGAAACTCAAGGATTTTTTCAATAAGTTCTTCGGTGTGATGGGCAGCGGCAAGGCCTATCTTGTTTTGATTTACAACGCCCTGGCGTTTCCGTTGGGGCTGTTCTATTTCATCTTTCTGATCACCGGGCTATCGGTCAGTGTGCAGATCGGAAGAGCACACG
>JBNKDB010000072.1:0-4892 GCA_050288045.1 Anaerolineales bacterium
AGCTTGCGTTTCAGGAATACTTCGCTGGCGCGTTGCGCGCATTCCAGCGATGCCACATCGCCGGTGTGTTCGGCATACAACGCCAGGGCGCGCATTGAATAGAGCGTGTGGATAAAGGTGGAATATTTGGCGTCCGGGTTCTTGTCGCAGTTCCAGCCGCCGTCCGGCCACTGCCAGTAACGCAGCCGTTCGGCCAGTTGGTGGATGCGCTCGTCGGGGATGCCCAGGCACAGCACGCTGTAGAGCGCATTGCCTTGCTGGGAAGCGCAGGTGCGGTGGCGGCCCTGCATCACCGGGATGGCATCTTGCTCTTTATAGGCATCGGCCTTTTTTATAGCCACGAATTCGTTGAAATAGCGTTCCGTTAGCCAGAACTTCACAACCTCATCCGCCAACGGGAGGAGTGCGGCCTCGCCTTGCGGGTAGCCAATATCGGCCAGCGTCATCAGGACCCAGTGCGTGCCCTGCCACTTATCGTAGATATTACGCCCGCATTGCAAGGTGCCAGTCTCGTCCACTTTTTGCAGCAGCGCCTGTACCCGCGGCGAGCGCTTGACCTCGGCTTCGAGCGCCTGGATTTCCGGTGACTGGCGGTCCTGGCCGAGCACGTTGACCTTGACCTTCCAACGGATCGAAGGTTCGTCCGAATTCAACAGCTTTTCAATCAGTAGGGCGTGGCTCATATTGCGACCTCCCAAGCGTGACATGCTGTATATTTTACTTGAATTGTCCGAATTTTGACGATCTAACCCAAAAGCTTGCGTTTCGGGTGTGCCCGCTTTACAATCCAAACATGAAGAAAAACGGCAGCTTTGTAGTGATTCTCATGCTGGTTTTACTGGCGGCCTGCGCGCCAGTAGCAACACCCGACGCGCAGGGGCGTTTATATTACGATGACTTTACCAGCCGGGAGACGCGCTGGCCGCAGAGTGAGGATGAACTCGGCCTGACCGATTACGACGATGGCACCTACCACATCCGGGTCGATGAGCCTTCCTATTATCTATGGGGCCTGACCGGGGAGCAGTTCGCAGACGTGCGCCTGGAAGTGGATGTGGAAACCGTCAATGCAGTGGAAGGTGGGGAAGCCGGTGTGATCTGCCGTTTCCAGGATGCCGATAATTACTATTTTTTCATCCTGCGCCCAGATGGTTCGTACGCCGCTTTGAAGATGCAGGCCGGGGAACTCCAGATCATGTATATGGATCAGGATGCGGCCATCCAGGTGGGTGCGGCGGTTAACCATCTCAGTGTGACCTGCGCGGGGGATGAACTCAGCTTTTCGGTGAATGATGTGCTGTTGGTTGAGATCACCGCCGCCGACTTCCCGGAGGGTGATGTGGGCTTGATCGCCGGGACGAATGAGATAGGGGGCATGGATGTGCGCTTCGACGAGTTCGAAGTCTACCCCGCCGCCCCCTAAGTAGGTGTTAATCCGCAGACGTTTGCAATTTCAGGGGAATTGATGTAAAGTTGACCTGTTCAAGTGTGCAGGAATGTGCATTATGTGATGTACATTATAAGGAGAATTCAATAATGTCTAATTTGAGACATAAAAACTGGGGCGTGTTGATGGCGATTGTCTTGCTGCTTGCTCTGGCGGCAACGGCGTGCAGTGAAACCCCAGCCGCAGAAACCGAAGTGGTTGCAGAAACCGAAGAAGTCATGCCGACGGCAGCGGCAGTCGAAGAAGAGCAAGCACCGGAGGCGGAAAGCGAGCAGCCTACCAGTGAGGATGCGGCCGCCTTCATTCAAAGTGGTGATGAGGCTTACGCCGCCGCCAATTTCCCTGGAGCTATCGATGCCTATACCCAGGCGATCTCGGCTGCCCCGACCAGCGTTGATGCTTACTTCAAGCGCGGGTTGGTCTATTTTGAGTCTGGTGAGATGGAAACCGCCATCGCCGATTTTGATCAGGTCCTCGAGATCGATCCAGAGCATGTCAAAGCGTTCTACCGGCGTGGGTTGGCCTATAACGCGATTGGCAAGTATGAGGAAGCCCGGACAGATTTCGACACAGCTATTGTGATTGACCCGAACATGCCGGAACTGTATTTCGAGCGTGGTTCGTTGAACTTGTTGTTTGGTGATACCGAGTTAGCGATCCAGGATTTCGAAAAATACGTCGAGTTGGCTCCTGATGCTGCCGACCGGGAAGGCGTCCAGGAATTGATCACCGACCTGGAAACCATGCTGGAAGAAGAGCAGCAACCACAGGACGGCGAATCGGCGGAAGAGTAGGCAAGGAGCAAGAACCGCGATGCTAAAAGTTCGTAAAGTGACCGGCGGCTTGTTGATCCTGGCTGCACTGGTGTTGCTGGCTGCTTGTGCCCCGGTTGCTGTTACCCAGGAACCGGTCGCCGGGACCGATCCGGTTGCGGAACAACCCGCGGCCGAGGCGACGGCTACCCCGGAACCGGCCACCGCGACCCCAGAACCGACCGCGGTTCCGCCAACAGCGACACCAGCTCCCACGCTGACCGAATTGGAGTTGCTGGAACAGGGCAATCTTGCCCTGGCCGCCGACGACCCCCAAAACGCGATCGGTTTTTACAACCAGGCAATTGCCTTGAACGGCAGCTATGGGGAAGCTTTCTTCAAGCGTGCCCAGGCGTATCAGGCGTTGGGGAACTTCGAGCAGGCCATCCTCGATTATTCGCGGGCGATTGAGCTTGGCGCTGGAAATTATGAAGCCTACAACAGCCGTGGGGAACTGAACTATACCACCGGCAAGATCGATTCGGCCCTGGAGGATTTCAACGCCGCTATCGCACTGGAACCGACTTTTGCCCAGGCTTATCGCAACCGGGCCGAACTGCAAAAGGGTGCCTGGCTGCCGGAGGCTGTGATCCTCGACCTGGAAGTATATCTGGCGCTGAAACCCGAAGCCGAAGACCGCGAAGATGTGCTGGCAATGATCACAGAGTTGGAAGACGAGATCCAGCGTATCAAGGACGCCCAGGCCGGGTTGCCCTTCCTGGATGATTTTTCAGACGCCAGCGGCGGCTGGTTTGGCAATACGCCGGAAGGCAGCACGCAAATCATTGGCGGTTCATATTACTTCAAGGATGGCGGGCTGGGGATCGAGGTCACTACACCGGATAATCTGGTGTGGACGCGGCCCGGGCGCAGCTTCACGGATGTGGAGATCGAAGTCGATGCCCATAAGGTGGCTGGAGCGAATAACAACGTTTATGGCGTAATCTGCCGTTACGTGAGCTATAACAACTTTTACGCTTTCCTGGTGACCAGCGACGGCTACGCCGGAATCGCCAAGCCCGTTGATGGGGCCTTGGATGAGGATGTGTTGGGCGAGAGCAACCTGGTGTTGGAAGCCGCCGTGAATTTAGGCCAGGAAGTCAACCACATCCGGGCAATTTGCAAGGGGGAACTCTTGAAGTTGTACGTGAATGATCAATTTGTGCTGCTGGTGCTGGACGAATCGATTGCTTACGGTGACGTCGGCCTGATTGTTGGTTCGATGGACCCGGCCAGCGGAACGGACGTGTTGTTCGATAATTTCGAGGTGCGCTCTGCACCGAAAGACCCCTAAGAATCAAGAAGCCCCGCAATTTGCGGGGCTTACTTTTTGGCTTTTTTTTACTGGATTACGGTGACTTCCTTGGCCTGAGGGCCTTTGTCGCCTTCGCCAACGGCGAATTCGACGCGCTGTCCCTCTTCCAAAGAGCGGTATCCGTCGGACAGGATGGCGCTGTAGTGGACGAAGATATCTTCGCCGTTATCCCGGGCGATGAAGCCATAGCCCTTTGTGTTGTTGAACCATTTTACGGTTCCGGTCTCTCGGTCAGACATGGTGCTCAAGAACTCCTTTCAAAGGTTCTGCGGGGAGATACCTCTGTTGATGACCTCCCGCTGTGACTGTTGGTGCGTAGTGTTCCGAAAACCCTTAAAAGGTAGTAAAAGAACACCTGCCAACTACAAATACGTATAAAAATTGTATCCGATTCCCTTGCCGTGTCAAGTGCATATGCGTGTTGATAATTGGGAAGGGAGTTCTTCGATTCAGTCTTCGAGAAGCGTGATTTGAGAATTGAATCGTGGTATTCTTTAGGCCATGCGTAAATCTATCGATCTGATCATTGCTTTGCTGCTGGCGCTTTTTATGCTTATGGCGTGTAATTTGCCTGTCCAGCAGCCCGTTGTTCCAACTGCCACAACCCCCGCCGACCCTAATGTATCTGGAAATACCGGCATCGAATGTACTACGTTGGAGTGTGAGAATCAGCTAACTGTAAAACTGTGGGAGCGCGTCCCCGATGATTACGTGGTCGAGTTGATCACGGATAATGAAGAAACCGTGCGCGTGCACTGCGTTGAAGGCGTCAATGTGGATGGTTCGGGACAATATGGGGAACCGATCTGTGCTGCCTGGGGCGTGACTTTCCCGGCCGCTCCGGCGGTGGCGACCGTAAAACTGCTGTGGGAAAATTATCAATTGACTCAGGAAGTAAAGCCGCGTTATGAAAAGGTGCAGCCGAATGGCCCGGACTGCGCTCCGATCTGTTTCTCCGCCGAAATTGGCATTACGGTCCCCTTTGATCCATAGATTAAAATTGGCTTATTTGCAATGATCTGGCCCGCCGGATGGGTGTATTTGCTTTAAAATAGAATCCTTCACCAGTCGAGCTTATCGAATATTAATCTTCTGGTAACGCCCACGAAATAAACGCCCTGTAAGATGTATGCGAAGGTTCACGTCTTAACACAGGAATGACCGGAGAGAAAATGCAAAATCGTGAAACCGAAAACCCCAAATCGATCAGCCGCCGTGATTTTCTCAAGCTGGGTGGCCTAACGCTGGGCGCTTTAGCCTTGCGCCCGTGGCGCAATTTCCCTTACCTGGCAGATTTCCCAGAGGCGAAGAAATTGGG
>JBNKDB010000073.1:0-3922 GCA_050288045.1 Anaerolineales bacterium
CGGATCGGTATAGTTTAACTGGTCATCGCTTGCATATTTCAGCAAATTAACCTGTGCATCGGTTGGATCAACCCGGAAAACAGGATTCGCACCGGCCAGCAGCACGTGCTTCTGAACGGCCATAGCCAACGGCTCGGCCAGTGGCGAATACATGTGGATCATCACCAGGTCACCTGGTCGAATTTCGGATGAATAATTGACGATCACTTCCGCAGTCTTATCAACTCTTGGGTCCATCGAACTTTCCTTAACTTAACATTGAAAATGGCTAAATCTGGACTTCGCCATCTTTATAGAATAATTCACCGTCAACGAAGATTTCACCGCCGGAGCGCATATCACAAATCATATCCCAGTGGATAGCCGACTCGTTATGGTTGCCGGTTTCAGGGTAACCCGCACCGCAGGCCATGTGAACTGTCCCACTGATCTTCTCGTCGAAGAGAATGTTGCGGGTGAACTGCGTAATGCCTTTGTTGGTGCCAATGGCAAATTCGCCGAGGTAACGTGCGCCGGGATCGGTATCCAGTACGGAATTCAGGTAATCTTCGCCTTTTTCAGCTGTTGCCTTGACGATCTTGCCATCCTCAAAAGTCAGTTCCACACCATCGACCTCGCGCCCGCCAAAGATCGCCGGGAAGGTAAACCGTACCCAGCCGTTCACCGAATCCTCAACCGGTCCAGTATACACTTCCCCATCCGGGAAATTCTTGGTCCCATCGGCATTGATAAAGGTGCGATCCTTGATCGACAGAGACAGGTCAATATTCTGACCTTTGACCTCAACTTGCTGTTTGCCTTTCAGCCAATCTACTAACCGCTGCTGCTCGGCGGAAACCCCTTTCCAATAAGCAATTGGATTGTCCAGGTGCACCATCGACGCCCCATAGACAAAATCCTCATATTCCGACAGGCTCATCTCCGCATCTTGTGCCGCCGCCTGAGTCGGATGCTGGGTCAATGTCCAGCGCAGCGTTCCATCGCCATCACGCCGCATGAAGGTTTTCATCAATGGAGTCCGTGCCCGGCGATGACGTGACATGCGCTCCTGGTCAACATTAGTCAGCGCCTTGGTATTTGAGTCGGCCAGCAGGACAAACTCAACCTCCTTATTCTCGATCTGCCACACGTCGAATGGATTCAGAAAATCGAGCTGCTCTTCGCTGGCATATTTATAGAAAATTTCTTCTGTCCCTGCCGGAGCCATCTGGAAGAACACGTGACCTCCGGCCTGGATGACATATTTGTAAATAGCCAGGGCCAGGGGAGAAGCCAGTGGATCGATCATGCGGATTGACACCAGATCGCCTGGCTTAACCGGTGCCGAGTAATTGACCAGAATCTCGGCGACCTTATCAACTCTAGGGTCCATTTTTTACCCAATCACTTCCTTTAGGGCCGCAAGCGCGGCGTCATAATCAACTGCCTGGGAGATCTCCGGGACGTACTCAGCGTAGCGTAGGATACCATCTTGATCGATGATGAAAACTGAACGCTGGCAGTAACGGAAATTCAGGTCATGCACGCCGTAGGCATCGGCAAACTGCATATCCCGGTGGCAGGATAGAACCTGTACCCGGTCAATACCGGCGGCACCACACCAGCGCTTTTGCGCCCAGGGCAAATCAGCACTGATGGTTAATACTACCACATCATCGCTAAAGCCTACTGCCTCTTCGTTGAACCGTCGAGTCTGGGCATCGCATAGGCCGGTGTCCAGAGAGGGAACAACGCTGATCAGGCGCACTTTTCCGGCGCTGTCGGCCAGCGTCACTTCGCTCAGATCATTGGCGATCACGGAGAAATCAGGAGCAGGCTGTCCAACCTCTAACTTAGCACCCCGCACGGTATGAGGCGTGCCCTTATACGTAACACCACCGGGACGTTCAACAAACATGGTAAGTTCCCCCATTGAATAAGAGATTAACGAGAACAAATTGGACTATAGCGCAAAGCCAGGGGGCCTTCAATACGAAGCGCAGAGGTACTTGCAATGCCCAGTTGTAGCACCGGTTGGTGCATCTGGGTGCACGAACAAGTTGAAAAAGATGAAGCCTCCCAAGCTATCTGGTAAGATAGCAGCAGGAAAATCAAAGATGAAAGCTGGGGACTGACCGCCAGTATTTACAGCCCGGCGATGTCCAAACAGATGGTCTGGTTAAGTGGGCTGCTGCCCTATCAACACGCCGCTCAGGTATTTGAACGGCGGCTATAGTGTGGTCCTCGGCCAGTATCTGGCGGCAGACCCAGCACTACGGGGAGAAGCTGAGAGCATATGAGGAGCGAAAGCAGGATTATGTCAGCCCGGAACGGGTCAAGCTACCGCCGGGCCGCGACCACCAGACCCAGAAGGGATCAGTTTGGATGGGGGCATGGTCAATATTCGGGGTGAGGGCTGGAAAGAAATGAAAGTCGGCACCATTTCTGACGTTGAACAGCGGTTGGAACGAGACAAACGAACCGGTGATTTGGTCGAGCGACCGCATGCCAGCCAGACCCGCTATGTGGCGGTCTTAGGTTCGGTTGAACAGTTTGGGCCAGCCTTGTGAGCTTTGGCGGTCAGGCGTGGAGTTCCCCAGGCTGCCGACTCTTCCGTTACGGCGGATGGGGCCGCCTGGATTTGGAATCTGGCTGCCAACTACTTTCCCGACAGCGTTCAGATCGTGGATTGGTATCACGCTTGTGAGCATCTGTCTGATGCCGCCCATGCTCTGCATCCAACCGACCAACCCGCCGCTCAACGTTGGTATCGACACGCCCAGACCACTTTGTTCCTTGGTGAAACCCACCTTATCATTACTGAATTGGAAGCCGCTGGCCTGCCCAAGTCTGCTCATTACTTACTTCCAGACTCATAAACGCCGGATGTTCTACCACAATTTCTTGACCGACGGCTACCCCATTGGCTCTGGAACCGTTGAAAGCCGTATCAAACAATTCAAGGCTCGTTTGACCGGCCCCGGCATGCGTTGGAAACGCCCCAATGCCAATCGCATGCTGGTCATCCGTGCCGCGGTCATGGCCGATTCTTTCGACGACCTCTGGGCCAGGGCGGCTTAATTCTGCCACTAACTTGAAATCACCCCTCAAGCCCATTGCGTTTCATGCTGGCCGGAATACTGTCCGCCAGTGCTGCATTGACTTCCGCTTCCTGCTCGCGCAGTTGGTCAATATCCAACGCTGTATTCAGATAGTCGCGGATGGTATTGCTGTCCGCCACATCGTCCAGATTGTCACAGGCCACCTCAATGCCGCTGCGCTCGGCACTGGCCTTCAAGATGACATCAAAGATCATCTCTGGCGTACAGCGGTAACCGTTGGCTTCCAATGTGATATGGCTTGTCAGCGTTTTCATCGTGCAGTCACGAATGTGTTCGGCTTTCAACTCGTATTCAAGTATCATTGGGTTGGGCCTCTTCGATTCAGGTTTGGATCACAACTCAACCTTTTTACCGAAGTTGGCCCTTTTGTCAACTAAAATCGTGATTTACTGAAATTTAGTTCGCAAAGATGCCGGTAGTGAAATGGCGAACTCGGCTCCGTGCTCTTCCACGTTGCTCACATTAATTTGACCATCATGTGCTTTGACCGTTGCATGAACCAGCACCAATCCCAGGCCAACCCCGGTTTTACCACTTTCCTTTTGGCGGCCCCGGTAATACTTATCAAACAGGTGAGGGAGATCCTCTTCTGGAATCCCTTCCCCGTTATCACGCACCCGGATGGTGACATTTTCTGGAGTGAAATCCAGCATGATTTGAACGGTTGTGTCATCTGTAGAATATTTGATGGCGTTGTCGAGCAGATTTAACATACTTCGATAAAGCCGGGTTTTGTCTCCCATGATGAGATAACCCTCACCAGAGGTCTCGAAGCGAACCGATATCGATCTCTTGACGGCCACGCCTTCCAGGTCAGAGAT
>JBNKDB010000074.1:0-4747 GCA_050288045.1 Anaerolineales bacterium
CGCACAACGGCCAACTGGTGCAGGCTCCACCGGCATCAACCGCCGAGACGAACGCCCCGGTAACGAAAACGATCAGCAAGCCAAGTGTGGTCCATAGCGCCAGCCGGGCAAAGTCACTGCGGAATTGCAGCTTCCGGCCAGTTTCTGCATAGAACACAGCCACCGTAGCAACCAACACGCTGCCCAATGTCCCTAAAGCCAGGGCAAAATGCCCGGCCACGAAAGTCGGCGTCTGGCGGGAGAAAGCCACCACCCCACCCAGTACTACCTGGGCAAGGAACAAGGCCCCGGCCAAAAGCAGCGGGCGGATGATCAGGCGTTGCTGACGGAACTGCCGCCAGGCACTGGCCAAGGCCGCCACCAGCATCACGCCGGAGACTACCGTCAGCACGCGGTGGGCATAATCGACCAACATGCGGGACGAATCCAACGCCGGGAACCACTGCCCGTTGCAAGTCGGCCAACCGGTGCAGCCCTCGCCCAGCGTATCCAGGCGGGAAATGCCACCCAGCACGATCACCAGAAAAAGTGTGATCGCGGTTGCTAATAACAAATTGCGCATCATACTTATTTGTTTAGTCTTGCTCAGTGCTTTTTCATCCATGTTGTTTTACCTGTATCTTCAAATACGATTGTGTATCGTCGAACCGTAATCTATTCTTTCGTAGGGGAGGGTTTGAAATCCTCCCCTACTTTTCTGTGAATCTGAGTTGGTTAATCCTTTTTATCTTCCTGCTTCTGTACCATCACCACATAAACAACCAGCAAGATCGTGCTGAACGAGAACCACTGGATCGCATAGCTCAGGTGTGGGCCGTTATCGATCTCAATTTCTTCGGCCAACTTATAGGGCAACTCCTGTTCCCCATCTGCCGGCAATTCTTGGATATATACGTCCGGCAGTTGTACGTCCATCTGCTCGCCAATGCGTTCCAGGTTGATGAAATTCCAGGTATCCAGGCGTTCCTGTCCTGGCGTCAAGGTTGGGTCAGGCACCCCCACGAACTTGGGTTCCGTCTGTCCCCGCCGAATCACACCCTGTACCGTGACTTCACCGGGTTCGGTGAACTTCCCCCAGGTTGCCATGTTGGCATAGTCATTCGGTACCCAGCCCCGGTCGACCAGGATCACCCGCTCGCTGCCTTTGACGCGTAACGGGGTCAATAAATGTACGCCGTAATCCGTGACCTCACCCGTGTACCAGATCTGATTGCGCAAGGCAACTTCATTATCGAAATCGTACTCGCCGGTCACAGTCACTTCCCGGTATTCCATTTCGTACAGGTCTTCCTGGAAGGCGGCATCATCCAATTCAAGCGGCGGTTGGTCCAGATAAGTCAGCACACGGACGTTGAAAGCCTTGCGCTGTTGTAAACGATCCAACTGCCAGATCCCCAACCGCACCATTACCCCGGCGGCGGCCAGTACGACAATGGTGGAAATGATCCAGCGCCGCCCCACCAGCTTGCCCAACATCTAATCACCTGCCCTAGCAGGGGTTGGACCATCCTCCGGTTTATTGACCGGGTAAGCCAACAAGCTGTAACCAAACATCATTACCAGCGTAGCCGGAACGGCAAAGGCTACCCCAACGAAACGCGTGAACAGTGTGGTCGGCTCTTTGATCTGTACCCCCAGATAATTGGAAGGCTGGAACGAACATGACAATGACAGGTTGTCGGCCTCATCCATTGGCATGCTGGCGCTGGTATTGGGCGGCACCAGCATTGGCCCCAATTCATGGGGAACGTCGTCGTTGTTCTGCACGACCAGCACATCCCCCAGCACAAAAACCAGCTCATCCGGGATAGCGGGGACCGCCTCACCTTGCTCGATGGCTGCCGCCGTACCTGCCGGGATCGTCAATTCGATCGTTTGGGGAGCGCGGTCGGGTTCACCCTGGCTGACCTGAATACGGAAGGCGATCTCGCTGATCGCAAAAACCAGCACGACCGAAACGCCCAACATGATCAAGAAGCGCTTGAGATAAGGACGCAGTGTTTCTTTATTCACGGTCTAACCTTCTTCTTCCAGCAAATGTTGGATATCTTGCACCATTGCATCCACACTGAGGCCATACGGGAAAGTCATTCTCCAGCCCCCCTGGGTGTCGATCACGTATACTGAAGCGGTATGATCGACCACATAGCCTGAGGCGCTGCCGACTTCCTGCTTTTCGTGATACACGCCATAAGCCTGCCAGACTGGTTCCAGGTCAGCCTCATCACCGGTAATCCCGATGATTTTGGGGCTGAAAGCATCTACGAACTGGCCCACCCGCTCCGGCGTATCCCGTTCGGGGTCGACGCTGATATACACGAACTGTACCCGGTCAGCATCGGGCCCTAATTCCGCAATCACCTGTTTGAATTCGGCCAATGTGGTTGGGCACACGTCCGGACAATTGGTGTACCCAAAGAAGAGCAATACCACTTCCCCCTTATGGTCGCTCAATTGAAAAAGTTTGCCGTCGGTGTCTTGCAGCCCAATGTCATGCGCCGGTGCCGGTGGATCGATCAGCGAGCCTTGATACTGGTAATTGGCAGCGGAGATACGCACGGCGACGAACACTGCCAGCACGCCCACCAGGACAAGCAAGCCAATTACGAGAACCGTTTTGCCTTTCATTTGTCTTTACACTTTCTTGTTTTTCGATAGCCGTACGGCTATCGACCGCATCCATACGTAATTTTTCCGCAGGTTCTACCCTACCGCAAAACCGATCAGGTACAGCGCCGGGTAGAAGAAAATCCACACCACATCGATGAAGTGCCAGTAAACGGCAGCCGCTTCGACCGCCCAATGGCGCTCTTTGGTATAAAGGCCCTTGCGGCCGTTGTTGTATACCACCGCCAGCGCGATCAAACCGGTCAGCACATGGAAAGCGTGGAAACCCGTCATCGTGTAGTAAATCGCGCCTTGGATGCCGTCAGCGGGGCCAAAAGGAGCGATCCGCCATTCGACGCCCACCACACCGATCAAGAAGATCAGGCCCAAGATGAAAGTGATGCCTACATTGCGCAAGAACTTCTGGTTATCGCCAAAGGACATATGGATCTCGGCCCGGTTCATGAAGAAACTGCTCAGCAGCAAGATCACGGTCACGATCAGGCCAACGCCCTGCTCGACATCCGGGCGGGTGCCGCCCATCAGGTAAAAGCGCGTGATGAACAACGCTCCGAACACGAACGCATCCGAGAGGATGAACAGCCACAGTCCCAGGCGGTACATGCTCAGTCTTTCGTTATAAGTCTGGGTGGTTTCAACTTCGCTATGTGCAGTCATTAATGGGCCTCCTCTTCGTTATTCCACAACCGGGAAATGTGCATGTAATCCCGCACCACAAAGAACGCTTTGCTGAGCGCGGCGATCAGCAACACTGTGCCCCAGGCGGGTGCTACTGAACCAACGATGAATTCGCCAAAGGTGAGCACGCCCAGGATGATGAGCACGAACACGCCGTCGCCCAAAGCTTTCTTTTGCGCTTGAGCCAGCGCTTCTTCAGCGGTCAATTCGTTTTCTGCTTCTTTTTTAGCCATCAAAATACTCCTGATGATTCCTCAATCGACATCAATCGCCAACCGGAGCTGGCTCCGGATTCATATTCACGTACACAGCCCCTTCCTTACCGTAATCGTACGGATTTCCAACCACAACCGGCGGGGTCGGGTAATTATGCAATGGGGCCGGGTTGGGGATCTGCCATTCCAACGAGCGCGAGCGCCAGACATTACCTTCGACGACTTCACCACGCAACAGGGTCAAAACAATATTGGTTACGAAGATCAACACCGAGGTAAAGATTACAAAACCAGCAATCGTGATCCACAGATGGGTATTCTCGAAGCCCAAGGCGGCATCATAACCGGCGATACGGCGGCGCATGCCCATCAGGCCAACGATAAGCTGTCCACCCATCATCACCATAAAGGCTGGGAACATCAAGAAAAAGTGCACCTTGCCCCAGAACTCATTCAGCTTCTTGCCGCTGATCTTCGGGAACCAGTAGTAGATTGCCGCGAAGAAGGGGAAGATATAGCCACCGAACATGGTGTTGTGGAAGTGTCCGACGATGAAGTAGCTGTCGTGCAAATGCAGGTTAGTGGCGATGGTCGCATTTGGCGGGCCGGTTACGCCACCGAACAGGAAGATCACGATCCCACCGAGCACAAAGAGCATCGGGGTCTTGAGTTCGATCTTGCCCTGCCAGATGGTCGCTACCCAGCTAAAGAACTTGACACCGGTCGGCACAGCCACCAGCAGCGTGCTGTACATGAACGGCACCCGCAGGTAAGCGGACATCCCGGAAGTGAACATATGGTGCGCCCAGACCATGAAGCCGACCAAGGCAATCCCCACAGATGAAAATGCGATCCATTTGTAGCCAAACAGCGGCTTGCGCACAAACACCGGCAGCAATTCACTGATCACACCCAGGCCGGTGAGGATGAAGACGTACACCGCTGGATGCGAATAGAACCAGAAGAGATGTTGGAATAGGACCGGATTACCGCCCTGTGTGGCATCGAAGAACGACATGCCGAACAGCCTTTGGAACATCACCATTTGGAACGACAAACCGATCAACTGGGTCGCCGTCAACTGGATCAAGGAGGTCGCCAGCGCGGCCCACACAAAGATCGGCATCTGGAACAGCCCCATGCCGGGAGCGCGCAGCCGGAACACGGTCACGATCACGTTGAGCGCCCCGAAAATCGAGGACAACCCCACCAGGTAAACGCCGAAC
>JBNKDB010000075.1:0-2386 GCA_050288045.1 Anaerolineales bacterium
GCCTGCACCACGCCGGGGAACTGCGTGGGGGTGTAATCATCGCACACCACCACGTCTCCAGGTTGCTGGCGGACGCGCACGTAAGCCAGTTCCAACTGCAAGGTGGTGTAGTCATGACCGCTGTCCAGGAAGGCGAAGTGCACGCGCGGCCATTCCAGTTGTGACAGGGCAATATCCGTATAACCGCACAGGAAGATCACATAACGATCCAGTAAATCCTGCCACGGTTCGAGTAGTTGCAGACGGGTCTTTTGACCCTCGGCATCATGGATACAGTTCCAATACAGCGGCTTGCGGGCGTGCAGCACATCCAGGGTGACGATTCTCCCGGCGCGGTCGGCATCGGCCAACGCTTTTGCCATACACAGTGCGCTGAAACCACGCGCCGTGCCGGTCTCCAGGATATTCACCGCCCGCAGCTCGGGGTGCGCTTGCAAATAATTCCGCAGTGCGCCGTAAAGTAAGTAACCATGCATGTAAAGCAGTTGCGATTTTTTGACTACCACCTGAGTCGTCAACGCCAACTCATCGACAAAAACCTTGTCCGGCAGGAAACCAAATTCGGCGTCCACCGCTTCCAAAAATGCCGGATATGCGCGCCCCTGCACTTCGGCCGCCAGGTCCAGATAGGTCTGGCGAGAAATCTCTGCCGGGCGCACGCCGAAAGGGTTGTCATCAAAATGCGTGTACCAGCTTTGCCACACCCTTTGGCGGTGTTCTTGCGTATTCACAGCCGCGCCAAACCGATTCACAAAGGCGGCTTTCAAGTTTTTGAGCATACTTCCCTACTCCTTCAATTTATCCAACACCGGATGGTAGACCTGATGGTAATACTGGGCCGCGATCATCGGCCAGCCATAATCTTGAATGGTTTGCAAACCATTCTTAGCCAAATTCCGGGCAAGACCGGGTTCCTCAATCACCCGGCTAACAGCCTGTGCCAGTGCGTCCACATTTTCCACATCCGCCAACAAGCCATTATATCCATCTTCGATCACGTCCGGAGCCAACCCCACTTTGGTGCTGACCAACGGCACACCGGAAGCCAACGCTTCCAGCACACCTTTCGGCCCACCTTCTTCGCGCGAAGAGACCAGATAAAGATCGAGCAGATCGTAATAGGTAGCAACTTCCCGAAAGTCGTCCAGCATGACGTGGGTATAAGGCACCCCAATTTTCTCCAGGCCGCGCTTGACGTAGCCGCGCGCCGGGGCTGTCAGGAAGACGTGCAGCTTGTGCTGTTTGCTCAAGCGCTCGATCACCTCCACAAAAACGTCGGGGCCTTTGATCAATTTCGGTTCCAGGCCCTCGCCAAACCCGACGCCATCTTTATGGAAGGAGCCAATGCAAAACGCATCCTCCGGGATGCCAAACTTTTCGCGCAGCGCCTGGCGGGTTTGCGAAGTACCGGGCTGGAACATTTGCAGATCGACGCCCAACGGAATGCGCACGATCTTCGTTTCGGGCACATGCCACTCGATCAGGCGCTGTTCCATGATGCGGCTGGCGGTGACCACCTTCTCGACGTCATCCAGATTTTCCAGAAAACGGTTGACGCCGCGCTGGAGTTCAGGGGACGAATCTTCCAGGCGATCGCCGTGGAAAATGGTCACGATCAACTGGTTGCACGCATTATGGGCAAAGTCCAGGTTATACAAGAATTCCCACAGCGAGCCGTAATGCAGGATATGGTCGACAAGCCAACGTGGGGAGGAAGTCAGATGCGCTTTCAGGTCGAACTGCTGGTTGATTCCCTGTACAATGTAACGCCCCACCCAGTCGAGCACCCAGGCCTGGTCACGGCCGGGCACGGTATAGTAAAGCTGCGGCTTGCCCGGCATACCCAAGGCGCGCCTGCCCAGGCGGTAGCTCCGGCTTACACGCCCAGAAACGCCACCCCACACATTCCGCAAATATTTGGAAGGGTTTAAATTGGCTGCGCTCACAGGTACAAACGCTGTCCTTATCGTCCCACGATGGCAAACTCGTGCCAGGCCAGCCAGATGCGCTCTTCCGGGGAAAGCGTTGGCGGGCGTTCGACAGCCTGCTCCATTTCGGCCATGTAGCGCCCGAAGACGAAATCAGGGTGAAAGGCAGTCAGGGCGCGTTGGCGGGTACAGGCCGCAAGTTGCTCATGATCGGCCATCAGACGCGCCAACTGCTGGCTGAAGTTCTCCACCGTCACCGGCAGGCCGCAGTCTCCGACCACCTCGGCCATCGCCCCACTGTCAATGTACAACACCGGCAGCCCAGAAGATAGCGCTTCGATCACGTGGTTTGGGCAGGCTTCATTTTGCGAGAAGGTCAGCAGCGCGTCTACCGAGCGCAGCGCGGTTGCCAACTGCTGGCGGTCGAGTACGCCCTGGGGATAAATATTCGGCAGGTC
>JBNKDB010000076.1:0-3554 GCA_050288045.1 Anaerolineales bacterium
GGTGATCGGCACCTCGGCAGTGGTTGTACTGATCTCTCTCGGTATGGGTTTACAGCGCGAGGCTACCGCCCAACTTTACGGCATCGGCGAGTTGACCCAGGTGCAGGTTTCCCCCATGTACCCTGACCCAACGCTTGGCGAAATTACCGGCCAGACGGTGATCTCCGACCAATCCCTGGCCGATTTTGCTGCCATACCCCACGTTACAGCCGTGATTCCCCGCGACTATTTGCAGGGCGGCGCAATGCTGCAATACAACCGCATGGAAGGTTGGGGCAATATCATCGGCTTAGGCACGGATGATCCCAGCCTGATGGGGCTGAAAGTCGACCAGGGCGAACTTTCTCTCAGCCGCGGTACGGCCCTGGTTGGGGTAAGCGTCGCGCCCAACTTCTACGATCCCCACATCCGTCCCGGGCAGGACCCACCCCCACAGCCCGATCTGATGGGCGCCACCCTCAAACTGGCTCTGGTGAAATGGGACAACGAAACCCAAGAAGAAATTCGTCGCACCGTGCAATTACGCGTGGTTGGGGTGATGCAGGAAACCCGCGGCGAAGCGGATTGGAGCATTTACGTTCCCCTGGAAGACGTAACTGCCTGGAACGAATGGTTCCTGGGCCAGCGCATCAACCGGTCAAAAAGCGGGTATATGAATGCGATCGTCATCGTCGATGACCCCAAGAACACCTTGAGCGTAAACGATACCATCACCGAGATGGGCTACCAGTCCTTCTCTTACCAAACCGTCGTCGAGGGCGTGAACAGCTTCTACATCATGCTGCAAGTCATGTTCGGTGGCGTGGGTGTGATCGCCCTGCTGGTAGCCGCCATCGGCATTGCCAACACGATGACGATGGCCATTCTGGAACGCACGCGCGAGATCGGCCTGATGAAAGCCATCGGCGCCACCAACCGTAACATCCTCAGCGTCTTCCTGGGAGAAGCCGCCGGGATTGGATTCCTGGGCGGATTGGGGGGCATCGTATTAGGCTGGGTCGCCGGGCAGATCGTCCAGGTGGTTGGCCTGGTTTACATGGCCGGGCAGTGGTCGCAAGGCAGTGGACCGGGCCTTTCGCTCTCGGTTTATACTCCGGCCTGGCTGCTGTTGGCTACGCTGGTACTCTCGACCTTTATCGGGCTGGTCTCCGGCATCTATCCGGCGCTGCGCGCTGCCTCACTCGTCCCAATCACCGCGCTTAAATATGAATAGTGTAACCTTTTAGTCCTGCAGAAGACGGCTCTATTTATTCCCCGTCAAATTCGTACGTCATAAAGTTTTCAACAACAAGGAACGGATGCCAATTACCACCCCTCGAGCTATGGGCATATATTAAACTACACGAATTGCCTGCCAGTACTTTGAGAGCACATTTTCGATGTGCGCCTTTACCAAATCCTGGGGAGTAGGCTCCAGTTCTCCTGCGCGTACCCTGAGATACTCCTGCGGCATATACTGGCCAAGTAAGGGTAGCGGGATTTCCACACTGGAAATATTAGTGAATAATCGCTCCAAAGACGCTCGAATACTGGGAACCGGCCAGTAATAGCGCACACGGTCACTGAAACTGAATTTACGCGCAAAGGTTCGTTCGTCATCACCACCCAGATAATACGCCGCCCAATGAGCTGGTTGGGCCTGCATCTCGCGCTCAATGATCGCCCAAAGGTTGGACAACTCGTTCCCGGGCACGCCAGGGTGGTATTCCTTTTCGATGCATTCCAGGGCATACACCGCCTCCCGGAAAGCGAACGTCAATTCCGGGCCAACCTTCAAGATAGCGAAGTGGTCGTTTACCATTTGCTGGAGTGCAGGTGCGGTCTGGTAATCGGTCGAATGGGCTTCAAAGATAAGCTGAGGTTCGCCTTCAATGAATTTCGAGAGCGGCTGGGTTTGCTCCCGGATATAGGGAGAGACCTCGAAATTCTCGAATTCGACTCCGGGATGCACCACCAAAGCCACCACGCGCTGCCAGGCATCTGCCAGACCTAATTGCTCAAAGGCCCGTTTGGTCATGTGGACAGTTTCGACAGCATCATCCACCGTCGAGATGTGGATCGTTTCGGCTTCACCTTGCATCCCACCGGGGATCGGCACTTCGGTCCCGATAATGTAAACCAGGTCTTCCGTCCGACCAAGTTCTGCCGCGGTTTGCTCCGCCACGGCGCACAACTGTGCCGCCCGGTTGGCAATTGTAGCCACGGCCAGCGGCTGATCGAAGCTATCGCTCCCAAGCCGCATACTGGCATCAAGGTGGATCTTTGTAAACCCAGCGCGCACGTAATCTGCCACCAATTGCTTTGCTTTCTGCATGGCGTGGTCGACCGGTTCGTCCCGCCACGGATGCGGCCCTAGATGGTCGCCGCCCAGGATCAACTGCGCTTCCGGCAAGCCTTCCTGCACTGCCACCTGGTACACGAAGTGCGTAAAGTCGGCCGGACGCATACCGGTATAGCCCCCAAACTGGTTGACCTGATTACAAGTCGCCTCGATACATACCGGCACTTGGTACCGCGCCGCGTAACGAATACTGGTCTCAATCACGACCGGATTGGCAGAACACACACTGGTAATGCCAACCGGCTCCCCGGCCTTGTGCGCAATCACCAATTCACGCAGCGGATGATTGGGGGCGCTCATGCCAACTCGCCAACCAGTTCCATGGCCTGTGCCAATGTCGGTTGCCCGGCAGTGCCGCCTGCCGCCTGCGTGGACTGCGAACCACATACCACAGCCAATTGCAGGCAGCGTTGCAGCGGCCAGCCTTGCAGGTAGCCGTAGATGAAACCGGCATCGAACGAATCACCTGCCCCAACGGTATCGACCACTTTGACTGGCGGTGGCGAAACCCGGGCGATTTCCTTTCCCTGCCGGGCAATTCCACCTGCTGCCCCCAACTTCATCGCTACCACCGCGGCCTTGTCCGCCAACCCAGCCAGAACAGGCTCGATTTCCGTCTGGCCGGTCAGTGCCTGGCCCTCGGCCAGGTTGGGGAAAAACACCGCCGTGTTTTCGAGTACAGCATCCAGGCCCTGCCATTCACCGGCCGGATCCCAATTGGTGTCCAAAGAGGTACTCAATCCCAATGACCGGGCGCGCTTGAAAATATCAGCCACGCCCGGCCGCAATTGGGTTTGCAAGAAAATGCTGGCGATGTGCAAATGCCTGGTTTCCTTCAGGATTTCATCGCTGACATGCTCGGGAGATAAGCCGTTCACCGCTCCAATATAGGTCAGGATGGCGCGATCGACGCCCCGGTTGAGGATTACACTGAAACCGGTCTGCTGCTCTGGAGTGACGATCACGTTGGTGGTATCTATGCCGCGCTTTTGCATTTCGGCCAGCATGAATTGGCCGAAGGTGTCGTCCCCTACCACACCGCGGAAGGCGACTTTCAACCCTAACCGAGCCGCGCCACAGGCAAAGATGACCGAAGAGGAACCGACCGTCAGCGTCCCATTTTCCACCAAGGTCTCCACCTGCCCAAATTCGATTTCCGCAGCGGGCATGGCGAGGATCAGGTCGGGGTTGATCTCACCCGCAACCAGCAGAT
>JBNKDB010000077.1:0-3846 GCA_050288045.1 Anaerolineales bacterium
GCCTGCCTCAATAAAAATTGGCAAAATTTTTTAGCAGCTCGATTATCATAGCTGCTAAGGTAAAAGCACCGTGTTTTATCGCTGGCGCACGTTGCGGCCGGTACCGGGCTGGGCAAGCACCGTGCCGTCCTTGAAGGCATCCTGGCCGCGTAACACGACACGCGTCACACGGCCGCGCACCTGGTAACCCTCGAAGGGCGTCCAGCCGCAGCGCGAGTGCATCTCCGCAGCGCGGATTTCCCATCTGGCATCTGGGTCGATCTCGATATAAGTTTCTTCCTGATCGGGCAGGTGGAAGATGCGCCTGGGATTGGTGTACATCCGGGTAATGATGTCGTTGGGAGTCAAGCGGCCTTCGTGCATGGCGGTGAGCAGCAGCGGCAGGATGGTTTCCAGGCCGGGGAAGCCGGGCGGCGGTTCAGCGCTGTCCTTTTCTACAAGCGTGTGTGGGGCGTGGTCGGTGGCAAAACAATCGATCACATCCAAGTTTTCCCACAATGCGTCGCGGTCACTTGGGGAGGCCAGCACCGGGCGTACTTCGCTGCGCCCTGCCCCGAGTTGGGGAATGTCCTCTTCGGTCAGGAAGAGGTGGTGCGGACAGACCTCGCAAGTCACTTTCCAGCCCTGCTCCTTGGCGGCGCGGATCACGGTGATCTCATCACGGCGTGAGACGTGGCAGATATGCACCGGGTGGTCGTACAGCGCCGCCATCAGGATGGCGGCGGCCTGGGTGGAGCCTTCGGCATGCACCGCCAACGGATATTCGCGCGGCCATTTCTCGAAGTGAGCCAGCCACAAGAACATGTTGTTCAGGCGCAGATCGCCGTAGGTCTGGTTGAGGTACATCTTCAAACCGGCGGCCTGCGGGGCCAGTTCGGCGGCCGCGGCGGCGTTGTCCGGTCCGGCCCCGACGTATTGGCCGTAATCACAGCGCGCCTTAGTGCCGATCAGTTCCAGGGCAGCGCGCAGTGTTTCCGCATCGGTGACGGCGGGCTGCGTGTTGGGCATGCCCAGCACGGTGGTGATACCGCCCGCCAGCGCAGCAGCGGTGCCGCTGTCCCAATCTTCTTTATGCGTCGCACCAGGTTCGCGCATGTGGGTATGCACGTCGATCAGGCCAGGTAAACGCACTTAGGGCCTCCTATCCAATGGCATAAAAAAAGAGCCTTTTTGCAAAGGCTCTAAAAAGGGAATTCGAAAATGGGGAATGACCGGGTCGCTGTAAGCGAAACCGCGTCCGGGAGTGTATGTTTGTGGTCGCTTTTGAAAAGACATCCCGACAATTTTACGGATAATTCGAAATCTGTCAAGAGTTTTGAGCGATGTCTAGACAAAATCAGGCGTGTAAAGCGCAGATTAACAATACTTTTACTTCCCTAATCCCCCCACTTTGGTATAATTTATTGAATTGACCAAGTGTTGTATGCTGAGTACAACGCCGGGGGCGCCCCGGTGTTGTTTTACGTAGTTGGAAGTTCATTGCACTTAAACTTTATCGCCTATCAGGGGCGAATTCCGAGAGGAGTCTGGAATTTATGAATAAGAAAGAACACCTGGATCTTTACCGCCAGATGGTGCTGATCCGCCGGGTGGAGGAGCGCGCCGCCGAGCTGTACCAGCAAGGCAAGATTGGCGGGTTCTTGCACCTGTATATCGGCCAGGAGGCCGTGAGTAGTGGGTTAGTCTCGGCCCGCCAACCCCAAGACCGCGTGATCACTGCCTACCGCGACCACGGTCTGGCATTGAATGTCGGACTGACCGCAAAGGAAGTTGTCGCCGAACTGCTGGGTAAAGCCACCGGTGTGTCCGGCGGTAAAGGCGGTTCGATGCATATGGCGAGTGTGGAAAAGAATTTCTGGGGTGGGCATGCCATCGTGGGCGCCCACCTGCCGATTGCAGCAGGCATGGCGCTTGGTGACCAGTATATGGGCAATGACGGCGTCACGATCTGCATGTTCGGCGACGGCGCCACCAATATTGGCTTCTTCCACGAAGCCTTGAACCTTTCCAAAGTGTGGGACTTGCCGGTGCTGTGGGTTTGTGAAAACAACCAATACGGCATGGGCACCGCTGTTGACCGTGCTTCTGCGGTTTCCGAAATCCGCCAGAAAGCCGAAGGTTATTGCATCCCCAACGAGCGTGTTGAGGGCATGGACGTGATGAAAGTGCGTGAGGCGGCCCAGGAAGCGTTGGAATTCGTGCGCGCCGGGAACGGCCCCTTCTTGCTCGAAGTCATGACTTATCGCTTCCGCGGCCACTCGATGGGTGACCCGGAGCGCTACCGCGAGGCAGACGAAGTCCATAAATGGCAGGAAGAAGACCCGATTGGGATTTACAATCGCTATCTGGTTGCCGAAAAGATCGCCAAGAAATCCGAACTCGATAAGATCGAGAATGAGGTGGAAGAGGAAGTGGCTGAAGCCGTGCAATTTGCAGAAGACAGCCCCAACCCCCCTCCCGAAGCCCTGTTCGAAGACATTTATGCGGAGGAGGTTTAGTCATGGCACAGATCACCGTTCGACAGGCAATCTCCGATGCGCTCTGGGAAGAGATGGAGCGCGACGACAAAGTATTCATCATGGGTGAAGAGGTCGGTGTGTGGGGCGGCACGTACGCCGTTACCAAGGGCTTTTACGATCACTTCGGTGAGAAGCGCGTGCGCGATACACCCATCGCCGAATCGGCCATTGTCGGTGCGGGCATCGGGGCGGCCATGGTTGGCCTGCGCCCGGTCTCAGAGTTGATGACCATCAACTTTGCCTTCGCTGCTATGGATCATATTGTCAACGAAGCCCCCAAGCTGCGCTACATGTTCGGTGGACAGTTCTCTGTCCCGCTCGTGATCCGGGCGGTAGGTGGCGGCGGCCGCCAGTTGGGTGCCACCCACTCGCAAACTCCGGACGCGATTTTTGCCCATTTCCCTGGTCTGAAAGTGGTTGCCCCGGGTACGCCGTATGATGCTAAAGGACTGCTCAAAGCCGCCATCCGTTCGGATGATCCGGTGATGTTCATCGAGCATGCCACGCTCTACCAGGCGCGCGGCGAAGTCCCAGAAGAAGATTACGTGGTGCCGATTGGTAAATCGAAGGTACAGCGCCCTGGGAACGATGTCACCATCGTGACCTATAGCAAGATGCTGCAAACCTCTTTGCAGGCTGCCGATGAATTGGCCAAAGAAGGCATCGATGTCGAGATCGTCGACCTGCGCACCTTGCGCCCGCTGGACATGGAACCGGTATTCGAGTCTTTCAAGAAGACCAACCGGGCCGTGATCGTCGAAGAAGGCTGGCGCTCGTATGGCGTGGGGGCGGAAGTCGCCGCCCGCCTGTACGAAGAGGCTTTCGATTACATCGATGCCCCCATCAAGCGCGTGGCACAGAAAGAAGTTCCCCTGCCCTATAACCGGGAACTCGAACAGATGGCCCTGCCGCAGGTCAAAGACGTGGTTACGGCTGTCAAGGAGGTACTCTATTAATGGCTGAAGTCGTAACTATGCCCAAATTGGGCTTCGATATGGCCGAAGGCGTTTTGATCCGTTGGGCCAAGGCCGAAGGCGAAGCTGTCGATAAAGGTGAACTGCTGGCCGAGATCGAAACCGATAAGGCCACGGTCGAAGTCGAGTCGATGTATGCCGGGACGGTTTTGAAACATATCGTCAAGGAAAATTCGATCGTGCCGGTCAATGACCCCATTGCGGTGGTCGGCGAATCGGGCGAGGATGTCGACCTGAATGCACTGCTCGGCGATGCCGCCGCGGCAGAAGCAGAGACCGCCGCGCCCGTCAAAGCAGAAAAAGAACCTGCCGCGCAGGCCGCCGCTCAACCGGCAGCCCAGGCAGAAGCTAGC
>JBNKDB010000078.1:0-4430 GCA_050288045.1 Anaerolineales bacterium
TATTAAATATAATAATGTCGTCCAAAGAAATATCGAAACGCAAGCTGATACTTGACAAAGTATCGCCTGCTTGAATGACATACTGCGGCCACTCGGGCTGCCCTTCCTGGGCTAAAGCCGTTCCTACTGGGCCAAACAAAATCAAGAGCAATAAACTGCTAAGCGTCAGAAATTTCTTCAAAACGAACACGGTCTCCTATGTGAAAATCCTCGATCCGATCCGGGTGGATTTCCAACGTATATTGTGCCGCGCTTTGCGGCACGATGAAGGACAGCCAACGCCGGGCATAGTGCACATCGACAACTTCGAGTGCGGCATTGATCCATACGATCGCCAGATCAAAACCCATCCCCAGCATATGGATCGAGGCATCCATGCGGCTGTCTCTGTCTTGAACCAAAAGCAAGCCCCAATTATAAGGTAAACTGCGCCGAAAACTCAAGCCGCGCAAGCGGCAGAAAAAGGTATCACAATACCCCGCCTGCAAAGGTTTTTCTAATGCTCTGGTTTCATTATGAATCAGAATTTCGCGCATACTTGTAATCAAAAAGGGCGGCTAGCGCCGCCCCGAAGTTTTAGTTTACTGAACCCTGGGCTGCATGTTTCGTCAGCACCTGATCGACACTGTCCAACAGTTCCTGCGGACTGAACGGTTTGGAGATGTAATCATCCACCTTGGCAATGTGCAACCCCAGGACCTTGTCAATGCTCTGGGCCTTGGCAGTCACTACGATCACGGGAATATCGCGCGTGTTCTTATTCGCCTTGAGTTGTTGGTAAACTTCCCAGCCATCCATATCAGGCATCATCAGGTCCAACAAGACCAGGTCAGGGCGCTGTTCACGGATCGCCTCGAGACCTTTCTTGCCGCCATCTGCACCGATGACTTCAAAGCCTCTCCGACCCAAAATCAGCCGGATGAGGTCAATCATTTCAGGCTCATCCTCTACGCATACCACGCGTTTAAGTTTCTCTTCCTCCATATTGGAGTCCTCCCGAACGAACTACTGCTTGCCTATAGATGTATACGTGTCTGACTGAACGTTAGCCAACCTACAAGTCCAATCCGGTACTTAGAGTTTACCATAAATGCCCCATATAGATAGCTTAGATAAGCCTTAGAAACCCAAATTATGACCTAATTCCTATCAATTTCCCCTTTTTCGGCCTAAAAATCACCCTTAAATCCGATCAAATTTACAATAGACAACACGAATATCACCAATAGATCGAATTTCACAAATAGATGACAATTCCTGCTCCCCATTCATCCCGCCAGTAAACTAGCGGGTATTCTGATGGAAGGAATAAAAACTGTATTTGTAGTAGATAGCTGAATGCTTCCAACCGCCTGGCTTGTGCTATAATCTCAAAGAAATTTCATCAAAGAAAAAAGAGGTTAAACTGTATGATTGCTGCTAACGAACTCCGCAAAGGTGTGACCTTTGAATTGGACGGCGACCTGTACAAAGTGCTGGATTATCACCACCACAAACCTGGCCGCGGGTTGGCGACCATTCGCATCAAAGCGCTCAACCTGCGCACTGGGGCCAATATCGAAAAAACTTTCAGTTCCAGCGAACGCGTCCAAGATGTGCGCCTGGACTACCATGAAGTCGAATACCTGTACAACGACGGGGACCTCTACCACTTTATGGACCTGGAAACCTACGAGCAACCCGCCATCAATGCTTCCATACTCGACGACGCTATTAATTACCTCATCCCGAATATGCAGGTCAAGCTGACCTTTTACGAAGGCGAGCCGTTGGACATCGACCTGCCCACCGCGGTCGAACTCAAGGTAATCCAGGCCGAGCCTTCTGTACGCGGCGACACTGCGACCGGCGTGAACAAGAGCGTAACTACCGAAACCGGCCTGGAAGTCTCGGTGCCAGCATTTGTCGAAGTCGACGATGTCATCAAGGTCGACACTCGCACCGGCGAATACCTCACTCGCGTCTAACCTTTACCAGACTTTTACGCATTCTAAAGCCTCTCTAAACTTAGGGAGGCTTTCGTCATGCTATAATTTGCGCTATGAGAACTCCAGCAGGAAAAGAATGCAGCTACTTTTACGGCGACTACCGCCGCGGCCGTCATCATGAAGAATGCCGTCTGTTGCGGCCTGCTGGCATAGAATGGCGTCCCGCCTTATGCGAGAGCTGCCCCATCCCCGAGATCCAGCGCGCCAATGCCTGTGAGAACATGGTTTTTGAGCCGCGCCTGGAACGCAGATTCCTGATCCTTTCCCAAGAAGTCAGGGTGGATACCTATTGTAAAAAATGCAATTGCGACGTTAAAGAGCCGCGCATCGGCTGCGGCCAATGCCACCCCCTTCCCGACATTTTCATTGCAGAGCCTGGTGACACTGACACTTCTTCTTGACCTGGATGACACCCTGCTGTCCAACAGCATGGATACCTTCGTCCCTAAATATCTGCAAGCGCTGACCGCGCACATGGCAGCTTACGCGCCGCCGGATTCATTCGCGTCCAAGCTGATGGCCGCCACGGGGGCAATGGCTGTAAACGACCGTCCCGATCAGAGCCTGAAAGGCACTTTCGATGCCGCCTTTTATGCTTCTGTCGGCCTGGACTATGCCGCCGCGCAGTCGCCCTTGATGCAGTTCTACGATGAAGTATTCCCTATCCTTGAGGAATATACCGGCTTCCGCCCCAAAGCAGTTGATCTGGTAAAGGCCGCCCAAGAACGCGGTTACCGCCTGGTGGTTGCCACCAATCCCTTATTTCCCCAGAAAGCCGTGCATCATCGCTTGCAATGGGCCGGGCTGCCCGTTGCAGATAATGATTTTGCATTGGTGACCACCTACGAATATTTCCACTATGCCAAGCCAAACCCGGCCTACTTCGCCGAAATTCTGGCGCAGATCGGTTGGCCGGAAGGCCCGGTTGTGATGGTCGGCAACGATGCCAACGACGATATTGCCGCCGCCCGTTCGCTAGGGTTGCCCACTTTCTGGATCGCCAATGGCGCTCCCTTGGAAAACTGCACCGCCGAAAACCCGCCTGCGGGCTGCGGGGAATTGGAAGATGTCCTGGCATGGCTCGACGCTCACCCAGCTGAAGAATTGGCCCCACAGTTCGAAACGCCCACTGCCCTGACCGCCCTGCTGAAATCCACGCCCGCCGCCCTGGATACGCTGGCTGCCAGCCTGACACCCGAACAATATACCGCCCAGCCGATTCCCGATCATTGGAGCCTGACCGAGGTTTTCTGCCACCTGCGCGACGTAGAGATCGAGGTCAACCTGCCGCGCCTGCGCAAAGTGATCGAAGCAGATAATGCCCTGATCGAAGGCCAGAATATCGAACATTGGGCGAAAGCGCGCGGTTACGCCCAACAAGACGGCCCCCAAGCACTGCGAGATTACATCCAGGCTCGCGTCCAGACCCTAGACGTCCTTGACAACCTGGCAGAAGCGGACTGGCAGCGCGCGGCTCGCCATACCATTTTCAGCCGCACCTCGATCCAAGACCTGGTCGGCTTTACGGCCCGGCATGACCGCCTGCACATCCGCCAGGCGCATAAGATTCTGAAGGCGCTGGGGTAAAAGCGATAAGCAGCGCTGAGGGAAAAGTAGTAGACCCGCAGAAAACTGTCGCAGGCGGTTTCAGCCGCCGATTCTTGTAAAACAAAGGGACTGCGGCGACTAAAGTCGCCCGCAATGTTCCTCTCTCCACACTTCATTAATACAGCACCACCATACGTTCAGCCCGTCGCAGGCGATTTCAACTGCCGACTTCCACACACATCTCACCGGCATCTTTCAACTTGCCCCTTTCCATCTACAATCTCTAATCCACAATTTACTCCTCTGCTTCCCCGCTCTTTTGCTCTCCAGTTCATCCTCTAATCCCCACAAACCGCGTCGTTTTTCGCTAAATAGTGTTGTATCAGGCATTGAACTTATTGTGGAGGTACCTATGCGTAAACGCGTTGTGATCACCGGGATGGGTTGTATCAGCCCAGTCGGGAATGATGTTGAAACCACCTGGAAGAATATCCTGGCCGGAAAATCCGGAGCAGGCCCAATTACCTTATTCGAACCCACCGAAGAATTTACTTCGAAAATCGCCGGAGAAGTCAAGGACTTCGATCCGGTTGCCGTCTTTGGGCGCAAAGAAGCCCGCCGTATGGATCGCTTCACCCAATTTGCCGTGGTCTCGACCATGGAAGCGTTGGAAAACGCCAACCTCGAGATCACCGAAGACAACCGTGACCGCATTGGTGCCTTGATCGGCAGCGGCATCGGCGGCATCAATACCTTACAAGAACAGGTAGACATCTATAACGAGCGCGATGCCAGCCGGGTCAGCCCCTTCCTGGTACCAATGATGATCCCAGATGCCGCCGGGGCAATGGTTGCCATCCGGTTGGGCGTGCGCGGCCCCAACTTTGCAATTTC
>JBNKDB010000079.1:0-10603 GCA_050288045.1 Anaerolineales bacterium
CGCGGTTACCTGACCCCTAAGATAAATGCAGTTGTCACCAATAGCATTGCCGGACATATGCTGGTTGGCATCATTTGGGGAACCTGGCACATTCCCTACTATTTAGCCTTGGTTGATAAAACCACATTTGCTGCGTATACATCTCAATCACTGATCGTCTTTCTGCCCATGATCATCTTGGGAACAGCTTTGGCTGGCATCCTTCACGGCGAAATTCGCCTGATCACTGACTCAACTTGGCCTGCGGTGCTGATGCACACCGTAAGCAATGTCGTCATACTCACTCTATTGGTCGACGGCTATCTGGATGTAGCCTCGAAGACCGAATTTCTGTTCACCCCCAGTTGGGAGGGAATTCTCTCGATGATATTGATCACCTTGGCAGGGTTATGGCTGTATCGGAAAAGAACTCAATAGATATGGGAACATAATCTTGTCTGTTTGGAATGTGCTGCTCAATTAGGTACGCCAACACCACCTGACGATTTCTGAACTTCTGATATTTTCCCCTACAAATAGGAAAGTCAAGGTTCGGGGAAGGTTCTCGTAGGGGCATCATTGAAGAACCGTTCTACAGATAGAGTAGAGCGGTTCTTTGTCATTTATGCGCTGGTTAGCCGCGTGATATAATGAAGGTAATATACACTATAAATCGTTGTTGTGGGTCAGAGGACTGCTGGAAGGATCAGTGGTCTCTTTTATTTGGGCAGGGGAAAATACTGGTATCAAGATGAGTTGTATTCCGTCGAATGAGATTGCTCGATTCTAAAAGCCGATGAAAGAAGAACTAACCTTAGAAGAATTAGCGCCCTGGTTGTTAGTCCCGATCATATTGATTGGGGCTGGGCTGCGCGTACTGCTGCTCGATTATAAGGGCATGTGGGTGGATGAAACTTTCAGCGTGTGGATGGCCAACCAACCGGTGGGCGACATGCTGCAATGGATCGTCAAGATCGACCAGCATCCCCCGCTGTATTACATCTTGCTGCATTACTGGATCGCGCTCAAAGGCACGACGCCGTATTATGTCCGCCTGTTTTCCGTGCTGTTCGGCGCAGCTACCATCCCGGTCATTTACCTGATCGGCAAACGCATATCCGGAATCGTGATGGGATTAGCGGCGGCCGTATTCCTGGCTTTTTCACCTTTTCACATTTTTTATGCCCAAGAGACGCGCATGTACACGCTGCTGACCTTCAATGCTGCTGTGGCGATTTATGCCCTGGTCAGGCTGCTGACGGATGCACGCGCCGCCAGGCCGCTGGGCAGTCAATTTCGGGAATATTGGGTTACCTGGCGAACAGCCGGGCCAGATGAAACAGGCCCCAAAACCGAGTTTAGCTATAAGGTTGAACGCCCCCGCACCGGGTTGCGTGCCTGGGTCTACCGCCATCGCTGGTCACCGGTCCAGACGATTGAGACCGACCTGGCCTGGATCGTATTTATCGTGTTCTCGGCAGCCACCATGCTCACCCACAACACGGCCGTGTTTTTACCCCTGGCGGCCAACATCTTCGTGCTTGGATTAATGCTGTATCAAAGTAAAAATAAGTCGGAATCTCAATCCGCTTTCCAGGCTCCTTCTTTGGGGAATTGGATAAAGGCGCAGATTGGCATCTTCGTGCTGTGGAGTCCCTGGATCGCTGCTTTTGTCAGGCAAGCCAAGGCCGTCGATCGGCGCTTCTGGATTCCTGCACCTACCTGGGAAACCGTGATCCAGGCGTTGAAATCCTTCTTGAATGCGTCTGCGCCGTTACCAGCCGTCCAGGCCGGGCTGATCTGGGGGCTGTATATCCTACTGCTGTGTTTGGGCGTGGCGCATTTTAGGAAAAAATTCTCCCAGTTCTTATTATTGTTTGCGCTGTTTGCTGTCCCCTTTCTGGGCGAGTTGCTCGTAAGTGTCCGGCGTCCTGTTTTTTACGATCGCACCCTGATCTGGATCACGATCCCCTTGTTCCTGCTGCTGGCTGCCGGGGTCACTCAATTAAGATTTAACTTTGTGATTCTGGGGATGGTGGGGATCTTCGCCACAATCAATATGTTTTCTGCCACGGATTATTTCCGGTTCTATCGTAAAGAGGACTGGCATTCCCCGGCCGGGTATGTTGCCAATTTCGCTGAACAGGGTGATCTGGTGTTGTTCAATTCTAACTTTGTAGAAATCCCGTTCGATTATTATTTTGTTTACTATGAAGAGCTGTATGATATCGAGGTGGAAAAACGCGGCGTCCCGCTAGACCTGTTTGCGGAGGGTGTCCTGGAACCCGAGATGACGGCCGAGGATGTGCCCGGGTTGGTGGCTTTGTTGCGCGAACACGACCGGGTCTGGCTGGTTTACAGCCATGAATTCTATACCGACCCATTGGGGCTGATCCCAGAAACGCTGGCTTCGCAGATGGAATTGACCCGGGAGAGGAATTTTTACGGCGGGCAGGTTCAATTGTATGTAGCGCCCTGACCGTTACCTATTTATAGAGTAGGGCATCGTGTAAGTATAGAACCGTTCAGGATCGTTGCTGAACGGTTTTTTTGTCATCGCTATCGCTCAGATTTACTTTCGTTTATCGGGTGGTCTATTGTATAATCTAAATGCCTTGGGAGCACATTGCTGCAAGGGTGGAAAAAATATTCGTAAACCAGTTCTGGATGGGAGAAAACAAGATGGCAGTACAAGAGATGACCCAGTTGCGACCACGCAGTATTGGAGAATTATTGGACCAGGCGATTCGCCAGTACCGCAAGAAATTTCTCACTTATGTGGGCATTATTGCTGTGATGCAAGTGCCGCTTACCTTACTTCAGTTGTTAGTCACCTTCTTTACTTACCGTGGAACGTATGACGAATTGCTTTCTCAGAGCGGGGCACCTTCGGCCGGACAGTTGGGGACGCTCATTTCCGGGAGCCTGGCAAATATCGTGTTGGCGATTATGACGATTGTACTCGTTCAAGGTATTGCGGCTTCCGCACTTGTGCGCGCAATGGCGGATAATTATCTTGGTGAGGATACCGGTATCCTGGATGCTTACAAGAAATCTGCAAAAATCTGGCCGAAATTAGTCGGCGGACTATTGCTGGTGGGGATTGTTGCAATTGCGGCATTTGTCTGGTTATTAATTCCACTTATTGGTTGGATTACCGGCCCAGGGTTATTGGCTTTCCTCTCCCTGATGGTCGCTCCAATGATTGCCCCCAGTGTGGTCTTGGAAAAGAAAAAAGCTGGTGCGGCTTTCTCTAGGGCCTGGTTTCTTGCCAAGAAGAGATTTTGGTGGCTTTGCGGTTATATGCTAATACTGGCTCTTTTTGGGTACATCGTTGTTTCGGCGCCTGTTCAGATCATTGAGTTTTTCTTTCAATCGCGTACTCAGCAAGCTATCCTCGCGGGTTCCGATGTCCAACTTGTGATGTGGCAAACCATCCTGACCGCGCTTTTGCAGATGCTGTTGGGGCTTTTATACCAACCGTTACATGCCGTTGGAGCTATGTTGGCATATTTTGACCTTCGGATTCGATTTGAAGGCTTTGACCTGGCAGTATTGGCTGAACAGTCCGATGAAGGCGCTGAGGTTTTGCAGGCGGATGCTATAACCTCGGCTGGGCTTCCCGAATCATCTGGCGGGGAACAAGCATTTTCAGTAAATTTGGTTGGAAGCTTTGTGGGCTTGAGTTTGATCGTCGGAACCTTCTATGGAATTATTTTCGGGTTTGGCATTCTGATGGCGAGTTTGTTTGGACCTGGGTTTTAAATTTTTTGCGTATGCATTGCATGGTTCCAGTGAGGAACAGCTTGGCTTTGAAGAAAATACTTTTATTGGCTGTATTGGTTTTGCCTTTAGGAATGGTGGCCTGCTCTTCAGACGTGCCAGCCGGCAATAATGCGTCGATTGTTGGGATGATCTCGGTTGATGCATATTGGCAAAAAGTATCCGATACGCTTGCCCTTGTTCAAGTTTTGTCAGCTAGGCTCGACAGCGCTGAATCAGCGCGGGTAGAAGATTATGCTCGATTTTGGGAGGGGGTTTCAACGGTAAAGGTTGGGGAAGATACGGCGGTTGCAATCGATACCGCCTATCTGGTTCGGCAGTTGCGAGCCAGGCCTTTGGATAAGGACAATCTCGAAGCGCACCTCCAGCAGATGCTGGCCGTCCGAGAAATTTGGCCCAACCAACAAAATGCTGCCCACTCGGCAGATAGCCTAGCCCAGGCCTTGCGACAACAAGAAATCCAAGAGCGCAACGGATCGACGATTCCGGTGATTTCAATTGGCGACGGTTTTTTAGCGCGCATTGAAGCGTTCCTGCAGCGTTTATTCCCCAATAATTTGCCTGATCTCAGGTGGATTTTCTTCATTATCAGTAGTATCGTTTTGGGCGTTTTTGCTTACCTGATCTTTGGGCGCATGTCAGGCGGTTTCGTCGCCGATGTGATCCTGCGCGATGCCAATCTCGATGAAATCGAAATCACTTCAGACGAGGCCTATACTCAGGCGCAAACACTATCGGATGCAGGCAACAATCGCTTAGCGATCCGCTATCTTTATTTGTCGGCGCTCTTGCATATGGAAGAACGGCATATCATCAAATATGACCGGTCGAAGACGAATCGTGAATACGTACAATCGGTGGCCGACTTCCCGGAATTGTTCAGCGTATTTAGTGAAATTGTGAATACCTTCGACCGCTCCTGGTATGGTTTTCAAGAAGTCAATCAGGAAACCTTCGAACGATATAAAGCGCGCATCAACGATTTACGGGAACAGAAATGAAACTGAATCCGCGAGAAACGGCGCTGGCAATTGGTATCGTACTATTACTTGGCGTATTGACCGTTATCGCTGCTATTCAATCTGCGCGTAACCCAGCCCCAAGCGAACTAGAGCCGGCCTTTTCCCCGCTTTCAAGCGAATCACCCAACTTGGATGGTGCTTTGATCCTGCGCCTTTGGCTCGAGCATCTGGGATATGAAGTCAATTATGATAGAGGGTCGACCTTCACGGTTCCAGAAAATACAGGCACGTTGATTATTTTACGGCCGGATAGACCCTTTGGAATCACCCACGAGGAATGGGCGTTGATCGACGATTGGGTCGCAGCGGGAGGCACCCTGGTATTGGCGGGTGACAATGCAATTACGGAATCGGCAGTTGGCCATTTCCAATTTGGTTTTAGAAGAGCGCGGGGCTATATTGAACAAGAGCGCGCTTATCTGCCAATCATGAATTCACCTTCTATGGTCTCCCCGGCCACGGTAAAAGCGTCTACCTATTTAGGGACGCGGCGTCCGGATTACTTCACCTTGCTGGCAAATTCGGAAGGCCCGTTGATGGTCGCCATCGAAGAAGGCGATGGTTTGGTTATTCTCTCGACGGTCGTCTATCCATTTACCAATGCCGGTTTGCAGGAAAGCGGCAATCCAGAATTCGTGCTCAACCTGATTGCAACCTTCGATCCTGATAAAGCTGTTGTATTCGACGAGTGGCATCACCTCCAATTCGTCGAGCTTGTCACAGAACCGGAACCCGAACCTGAGCTTGAACAGCCTTCCGAGCCTACCGGGCCAACCGCCTGGTTGACGCGTACAGCCGCAGGCCGGGCGCTGCTGTATGCAGCAATCGTGATTTTTATCGGCTTGATCTTGTCGGGGCGGCAATTTGGCACCCCGTTGCCGCTCAGGGAAGAAGTTACCAGGCGCAGCCCGCTGGAATATATCTCGGCGGTAGCCAATCTGAGCCGCCGTTCCAATTTACAGCAGTACACGTTGTCGCGCTATAAAAAGAATCTAAAACGCGTCCTGGGCAAGCGTTATCGGATCGATCCCTCGCTTGTGGATGAGGAGTTCGTTTCTGTGCTGGCGACATATCACGCCGGATTGGATACCAAGGCGTTGTCTGATCTGTTGGCGAATATGCAAAAAAACAATCTTAGTGAAAATACAATGGTCCAACTTGCGGCCGAAGCCGCAGACTGGATCGAGAAATATGGGAGCTGATCAATATGAACTTATCTGAATATTACAAACGTTTGCGGGAAGAAGCCGATAAGGTCATCGTGGGTTTGGATGAGCCGTTCTTGCATTTGGTGATCGCCCTGTTCAGTGGAGGGCATGTGCTGCTGGAGGGCGTGCCGGGCACGGCAAAAACCCTGATGGCAAAGACGCTTTCGTATATTATCGATGCTGATTTTTCCAGAGTGCAATTCACCCCGGACTTGATGCCTTCTGACATCCTGGGGACGAATGTGTTCGCACTGAACAAGAATACCTTCGAATTGGTCAAAGGGCCGATCTTTACCAATATTTTGCTGGCCGATGAAATCAACCGCTCCCCGGCCAAAACTCAGGCTGCTTTACTGGAAGCGATGGAAGAACGCCAGGTAAACCTGGATGGCACAAAATATGTGCTGGATGCGCCCTTTATGGTAGTGGCAACCCAAAACCCGATTGAATATGAAGGTACCTATCCCTTGCCAGAAGCGCAACTGGACCGCTTCATGTTCAAAGTGTTGGTGCCGTATTCACCGGTGGAAGTAGAAAAAGAGGTGTTGCTGCGCTACCATCATGGTTTCGATGCCCACAACCTGGAAGCGATGGGACTTAAATCGATCATTACGAAGCAGGAATTCAGCGCTATCCGCGAATCGATCAACCAGGTTACAGTTGAAGAAGGTATCTTGCAGTACATCACCGAGATCATCACTGCCAGCCGCGAGTCGGTCGACCTGATCCTGGGAGCCAGTATCCGGGCGGCCACACACTTGCTACTGGCCGCGAAGACCTTCGCAGCAATTGAAGACCGTGACTACGTCGTACCGGATGACATCAAGTTCCTGGCCCCGCCGGTGTTCAGGCACCGCCTGTTGCTCAAACCGGAAGCTGAGATCGAAGGTTTGGACGCCGATACGATCATTCAGCGCATTTTGCGGCAAATCGAGGTTCCGCGCTAGGGTTGGATTCCATGCAGCTTACTTTGCGCGGTATCCTTTTGCTTGTTTTGGCTGCCCCCCTGATGGCGGGCGGTACCTGGCTGCCTGCGCTCGGCTGGATTGCGGGTTTATATATCTTGCTGTGTCTATTTTTTATTTATGGCGATTGGCGGCTGGCAGAGGGTATTGCCATCTTCGATGTCGAACGTATTCACGATACCAAGCTGAGTCTAGGGGCGTACAACGTTATCAAGCTGGCGATCCAGTGCAACTGCAATCGGCGCGTAGCATTTACGGTCCGGGATGAACCGCCAACAGAATTTGAGATCACAGAACGCATCTTGTCCGGTGAAGTACAACCTCGCCAAACCTGGACGGGAGTCTATCGCGTCAAACCCCACCGCCGGGGCAACTACCAGTTTGGGAATATCAACATGCGTTGGTATGGGCCTTTCGGACTGGTGATCCGGCAGGGCCGCGTAGAAGCAGCCGGTCAGGTGAAAGTCTATCCGAACCTGTTGGATATCCGGCAATATGATCTGCTGTTGCAGCGCAACCGTTTGCAGGATATGGGGCTGCGCAATTCGCAATTCTTTGGCGAGGGCACAGAGTTCGACCGATTGCGGGAATACATCCCGGATGATCCTTACCGGCGCATCAATTGGAAAGCGACTGCCCGCCGCAACCGGCCGATTACGGCGGAATACCAAACCGAACGTAGCCAGAACCTGATGCTCATGCTGGATATTGGACGCATGAGCCAAAGCCCAGTAGATGATATTTCCAAGCTGGACTATATGGTCAATACCGCCGCACTGTTGTCCTATGTGGCAATCAAAAAAGGGGATAAAGTTGGCATGATGACCTTTGCCAATGAGGTGGACGCCTATCTCTCGCCGCAATTGGGGAAAGGCCAGTTCTATAAGATCTTGGAAGTGCTTTACCCCGTGCGCTCACAGAATGTGGAGCCGAATTACAATTTCGCGGCCAGCTATCTGGGGCTGAAACTGCGCAAACGTTCCCTGATCGTGTTGTTCACCGACTTGAGTGGCGATTATGGCGTGCAGGCGTTGATCCGAAGCGTCTCTGCGCTCAGCCAGCGCAGTTTGCCATTGGTGGTAACGATCAGCGATCCGGATATCCATGCCGCTGCCGAGCAGCGCCCGCGGGATTCATTCACCACATACCAACGTGACGCCGCGGTCGATTTCTTGCACAAACGGGAACTGACCTTGAACACGCTCAATTTGATGGGTATTCTGACTCTGGATACACCGGCGGATAAATTGTCCGTTGCGATGATCAATCAATATTTGAAGCTCAAGACCAGGGCCATGCTGTAGTTGGAATTTGAGGGAAGGGGGATGATTTACGTGCGATAGTTTTTTGTCTTGTTTTCCCGCCCCGAAAATAGCAGGTAGGCATGCATCAGCAGACCGGCGCCAATGCCCACTGTCCATTTGATCGGCCAGACGATATTGTCATTGGGGGAGATAAAGCCTTCGATCATACCGGCCAATATTAGGAACGGCATCAGGCCAATCACCAACTTCACGGCCTCACGGGCGGCGATGACCAACGCAGTCTTTCGCTGTAACAGACCGGGTTTGATCAGTGCCCAGCCCAACATCAGGCCAGCACCACCAGTAATGATGATCACACTTAATTCGATCACCCCGTGGCCGATCACAAAAGTCCATAGATCGAAACCGATTCCGTAGTGGATGGTCAGCCCCGTAAGTCCGCCCAACATCAGGTCGTTGAAAATCAGGATCCAAACCGTAAAAATACCGAAGAGCACTCCGGCGCCAAAAGCCAGGAAGGAGACACGGATATTATTGGTCATGATGAAGGAAGCCGCGTAGGGGCGTTCTTCGATTGGGATATCCGTCCATAATTGCTGCTCTTCGATGAGTTCCATCTGTGCCTGGACTTCCGGTGGTAAGAACCATTGCGCTGTGCTGGGTTGGAAGCTGAGCACCACGGCTGCTACGATGGCAGGTAGTAAGAAGAAGCATGCCGAAGCCAGGGTGAAGGGCAAAGATTGCCGGTAAGTATTGGGTAGCCCGGTCGTGATAAACCGAATAATGCGTTTCCAGCTAAAGGGGTCCTGCCAATAGAGCGTCATATGCGCTTTGGCAACCAGTTGGTTGAGGTAAACCGTGACACGGTCTTTGGGATAATCGCGCTGGGCCAGGGCGAGATCGGAGGTCACCGCCCGGTATAAACTGCTCAGGGTTTCGATTTGATCGGGGGTAAGTTGCTTGGTCCCACTTTGACTGATCGCCAATAGATCGGTAAGCATTTTCCAATCTGCCTGCCGAGACTGATAAAATTGATCTGCATTCATTGCATACCCTCTAGCCATAATTCGTTATAATATTGCAACTCATTTCATGAAAATTATACATGTAAAGAGGGAATAATGTCACAACAAGATGCTCCTCTAAATATCGAAACGCCCGAGAATGTCGCCTTTGTTTACGACATTGCCGGAATTGGCTCTCGTTTTCTGGCCTGTATGGTGGATAGCGCTATCATTGTAGTTCTCCAGATAATCATGTTTTTTATGATGTATTACATTGTAGATATCACATCCAGTCCGGGTGCATTCCTTGAATCGATCACGGAGCGGAATACCTGGATGCTCGCGATTGCCGGGCTTTTATCTTTCCTGATCTTGTGGGGGTACTACATCTTTTTTGAAACGATTTGGAATGGCCAATCACCAGGGAAACGCTGGGCAAAGCTGCGAGTGATCAGGCGGGATGGCACCCCGGTGACGATCTCTGAAACATTGATCCGTAATATCGTTCGGCTGGTCGATTTTCTGCCGTTCAACTACGCGGTCGGCGTGGTGATTATGTTCATTACCGAGAACTCGCAACGCCTGGGCGACCTGGCTGCCGGTACGTTGGTGGTCAGGGATAACCAGGAGCAAATTTCTCTGGAAAGTTTGAAGCCAATCATATTGACAGAACCTGTCCAGCCTTACCATCCGTATATTGAAGGCTATGGTGAATTGCCGATTGAAGTGCTCGATGAAAGGGACATTCATCTGGCGAGAGAATTTTTAGAACGCAGCCGGAGTGGTGATAATCTTGAAGTGGTAGGGGAGAAGATATTGAATAATATCTTGGCTAAAATGGAACTAAGGCCGGTTTCGTACAAGCAAGTCAATGTTACCGGCACTTTGAAATCTATTGTGGTTTATTCCGAGTATCTAAAAATCATTAGCGAAGAGGGGGAGGGCTAGCCTATCCCTGGACACAGTCCCTGAAGATGAACTTATGGACCGCTCTACGGGTGATGTAGGGCGGTTCCTTGGTTAAAGGGGCGTGGTCAACTAACTGCAAGATACACCGTTTTGATTCGAGCGGTTTTGCCCGCACTTTGAATCGGATTATAATTCGAGAGAGGAAATATGCTTTGTTATAAAAGTGGGTCTAGATGGCAGTTGGTGGAAAGACAATTTGTTTTCAAAGATCATTTTCAATGGTTTGAGGAAAATGCTTGATTCTAGCAATATACCAGTTGTTGATCACAAGGAAACGAAAATGACGGAGAAAATTAAGATAGAGTTGGGCAACGTGCAGAAGACGTTGTTCCTGCCACTATGGGGGCGAGCGGTGGAATCCAAAAAACGCAAACCGATGCTGGTCGATGAGACCGCGGTGCGCATTAT
>JBNKDB010000080.1:0-2992 GCA_050288045.1 Anaerolineales bacterium
CCAAATTTTCGGCAGCGTGCTTATTTTATCCGGCGTGGTAATTTTAACGCTGGGAAATAGAAGACGAACTGGTTCTGCAATCGGGTAGTACTTACAGCGATACAGGGAAATACGTACACAGGATTCCACGTGGTTAGGCTGACGATTCTCGAATCTCGGTTTACGATTTTCGCAGCAAGTACACACGTATAAGCATAGCTCCTAATCGAGTTTTCCCCTGTCTACGTGGATGCCTGTCTATTATTTTACCTTCCCCCCCTCACACCGCCTGCGCGCCGCGTGCTAGATTATCCTCCCCCTTGGTCTCGATCTGGAAGCAGTCTCCCTCCGGGGCTTGCTCCTGTACCCATAACTTAGCCTCGGCGTCCATGAAAGCCAGGTCTTCGGGAATATCGACATCATAACGCAGCGAAGGCAGGTGGCAAGTGATCAACTGCGCACCCGCATCCAACGCCGCAGTACAATGCCGGTCGAACGACCCCGGGCCAAAACTGTAGGGCAGCAGATCAGGTGGGTTGACGAGCAGCGCGTTGGTACCCTGGCGGCGGTAATCGGGAGCTACCACCACAACCGGCGGAGCGGTCGCCACCCCCAGCAGTGCCCCAATATCATCTTTAGTGATCAACGGCAGGTCGGCGGGCAAGATCAATACCCCACGCGCCCCCATGCCTTTGGCAACTGCCGTCGCCCGCTGCAATGATATATTCAAACCCGGTGTGCCATCCTCCTGCATGGTACGCGCTCCACAAACACGCGCCAGCGATAACGCCGCCGGGTCACGGCTGATCACCATCACGCGCTCGATCTCGGGTACGCGCGTCAGCGTCTCCACCGTTCGTTGTAATAAGCTTCTGTTCAGTGCTTCTAGTTCATCTTCATTCAGTACACTCGCCAGGCGTGACTTCGCCCTGCGTAAAGGTTTCACCGGGACAATCGCCCACAATGTCATGCTGATGTCACTCCCATGTTCCTAAAACGATTTCGTGACCACCGAAACGCGATCCTAAAACCGTGAATTGTTGTTTTTTATGTAACATAACGAACCAACCATTAAACTAACCAACCCAAATACCATCATACCCGTTTAATGGGCCCCCAACACAAACGGTTTCGTTAGTTACATTGCTTTTCTATATTCAATTAATCTTTGGCGTCGAAATTATCTGGTCTGATCTTGTAGATCACGCGTACTTGCCCAGGAAGCAAATCGTAATCCCGGCCGCGATACTTGTGCGACAGCCGGTTGATGTGCTCTGCGGCGCCTTCTTCGGTGATCTCAACCACCGTGCCGCGCACCTGCAAGTAGCTGTAAGGTTTGCTCAAGTCCATCAACATGACCGCCACCTGGGGGCGGGCACGCATATTGTGGTCTTTCACGCGGCCTTTGGCCGAGTTGATCAAAATGTAGCCGTCTTCAGCATCGAACCACACCGGCGTGACCTGCGGTGTGCCGTCATCCATCGTCGTCGCCAGAAAGGCAAACGCTTTGGTTTCATCTTTCAACAAAACTTGGAATTCTTCAGGAAAGGTTTTCATCAAATTCTCCTTCGAGGTCAAATTTACAATCCAATTCACCGACCTGGCCGAGCGTGTGCTTGCCCACACAAATTGTTTCCACATGCATCGTCCAGGAAAAATCGCGCTCAACCAAGGAACGCAACACTTCCGGCAGGTTTTCCTGCTGCAAGTCGGCCGCAGCCAGGGTAATATGCGGAATCCAGGACTGCTCAGCATAAAAAAAGCTGCTGCCCCGGGCAAACGCTTCACAAGCCTGCCAGATGGTGTGGTGCAAGGCCATCAAGGCGGCATCCTTTACAATCGTCAGGTACAAGACCGGGTTCTCGCCTGTGAAAACACCCAACCCATTGGTATGAATATCGAATGGGGCGATCTGCGCGCTGAGTTCGGCCAGTTTCTCATCCAACCCGGCCAGATCATATTCCTCAGCGATATGCCAGGAAAAATGCGGTACCAATCCCTCCTGCAAGGTTGCCAGCCCGAAACGATCGTGCAGCTCGCGCCACACGGCGCGCACCTTGAGGTACGCAGCAGCATCGAACGTGGAAACCACCCCGCTCAGGGTCGTCGCTCTACGCGCTAAAGTCATGCCGGTCTCTTAACACACCAATCGTCCCATCCGGTTCATAGATCACAGTGATGTTATCGATCTTGATCTGCCAATCGTAGCAGTGGAAAGCCAGGTACTGCATCACGCAGTCGATATTTTCGCGGGTCACATCGACGTACGCCAGGGAAATATGCGGCATCCAGGTCTGCGGGCCATACAAAGGACTGATCTCCATCCCCACGGCCGCGACTCGCTCCCAGATACGTTCATGCAGAGCGCTCAAGGCGCCATCGCGCACCACAGGGATATAGACCACCGGCTGCTCGCCGGTGAACAGCGCCAGACCGGTCGTGCGTACAGTGAACGGCTTGGTCTCCGCGGCGATCTCCGCCATTACTTCAGCCAATCTATCCCAATCGAAATCTTCAGCGATCAGCCAGGAAAAATGGGGGTAGGGCGTGACCTTGATACCGGTCAGGCCGCATTGCATTTCCAGTTCTGTCCACAAATGTTCAACTGTGGCAGTATGTTCCTGGTCTAAAAGCGAAACCAACCCGTGCATATTTCCTCCTAACGAAACAGGTCTTCGGCTTCCGGGCGCAGCAGTTCAGCCAGTTGCCCTTCACGTAGTGCGTACGGGAAACCGCGCGCATGCACCACCGGCATACCTTCAGCAGCCTGCCCCATCAGCAACGACGCAGCCGCTGCCAGTTCGTCGGCCGCGGCCACCTCGGTGACCTGCAAGTGAAAATCAAACAAATCCGGCTGGCCGCGCAGGTCGACCACCCCGGGCAGTCCCGCCAGGCCGATGGTAATGCCCACCGTACCCAGGCGCCAGGCGCGTCCATGCGAGTCGATGATCGAGACGCCCAGTTTCGCGCCGCCGGCAGTTTCCAATTTCTAGATCGGAAGAGCACACGTCTG
>JBNKDB010000081.1:0-4700 GCA_050288045.1 Anaerolineales bacterium
GTTCCCACCTACATGGCGGCCGAGCAGGGCGACCTGGTCTACCAGGTGCCGCTGCGGGCTTGCATGGCAATCGACTCGTGGGTGCATATCCATATGGTGGATGTGGTCTTCGGCTTGTTCGCGCGCGGGGCGCGCTTCGAAGCGCAAGCCAACAATAACCCGGGTTTCAAGCTCAGGTTGTTGGGCACGGCGCTGTATGAAGGACGCCAACTGCTGACCAGTTCGGCTGCTGTCAAGATTGGTAAGAACTGCTCGATTGACCCCAGCGCGGTGATCACCGGGCCAACCTCGATTGGTGATAACTGTTTCATCGGGGCGGGGGCGGTGATCGACAACTGTATTATCGGCGATAACGTCAACGTTTCGCAGGGCTGCCAGATGCAGCTCTCGGTGCTTGGGGATGGGGCCTTCTTCCCATTCCGGGCTGCGCTCTTCATGACTACAATTATGGACAACGCCATGGTGGCGCAAAATACGTGCTTACAAATGTGTGTGGTTGGACGCAATACCTTTATCGGTGCCGGTTCCACTTTTACCGATTACAATCTGATTCCGCTGCCGATCCGGGCGCTGGACGGTGACGGCAACCTGAAAAATACCCACAAACCGGTATTAGGGGGTTGCGTCGGCCATAACTGCCGCCTGGGCGCGGGCCTGGTGATCTCCCCGGCACGCACCATCGAGTCGGACGTGATCCTGGTTGCTTCCGAAGAGCGTTGGCAGATCAACCGCAACGTTTCCTTCGAAGAAAGCGATCACCACAACCTGCGCGGCGCAGAACTGCACAAGCAGTTCTATCCGCGTCACGGAGCAACGGAAAGTGAGACCTGGTAATTAGTGGATAGTTTTGCATTTATTATTCATCCGATCGACCCTAAAAAGGATGTCAGCCGGAAGTTCCCCTTTTTAGGGAAGGTGCTGAACGAAAAACAAATCAATTTTTTCTCCACCTTTTTCCCGCCGGTGTATATTTCGGAGATCGAAGGGATTACCTCCGAGGCGACCGGTAAACAAGTGAAAGGGTGGTTTGTGGCCTGTCCCTACACCCCGGCGCGTATGCTCGAATTGCCGGAACGCACGGTGTACCGCAAGTTGATCCAGACGGGCCACATGGCTGAAAAACTAGGCGCCGACCTCCTCGGCCTGGGCGCGTTCACCTCCGTGGTGGGCGACGCGGGCGTTACTGTGGCTGCCGGGCTGGATGTACCGGTGACTACCGGCGACTCGTACACGGTGGCGATTGCCGTGCAGGCCATCGAGGAAGCCGCCCGCTTGATGGACATTGACATACTCAACGCTAGTGCGGCGGTGGTTGGGGCCAACGGCGCTATCGGGCGCGTGTGCGCTCACCTGCTGGCCGATAAGGTCAGTCGCCTGCACCTGATCGGCAGACGCCCAGAAGCCCTGGAGGCGCTGCGCGCTGAATTGGGTGAGGTTTCGGCGGAGGTGTACACGAGTACGGATATGGAAGCGCTCAAAGAGGCCCAACTGATCCTCACCGTCACCAGCGCGCTGGGTGCGATCATCGAGCCCGAGCACCTGCGCCCTGGCAGCGTGGTCTGTGATGTGGCCCGCCCGCGTGACGTTTCTGCCCAGGTCGCCGCCGCCCGCGATGATATCCTGGTGATCGACGGTGGTATGGTCGAAGTGCCCGGGGCGGTGGATTTCCATTTCGATTTCGGCTTCCCGCCCGGGAAAGCCTTCGCCTGCATGGCGGAGACCATGGCCCTGACCCTGGAGGGCCGTTTTGAGGATTACACTTTAGGAAAAGAGATCAAACCTGAACAGGTGAAAGAGATCAGTGAAATTGCTAACCGACATGGATTTAAACTCTGTGGGTTCCGCTCCTTCGAAAAAGCGGTCAGCCCACAACAAATCGAACATGTGCGACAGATGGCCCGCACCGGCCGTCGCCATTAAGATTCTTGGGAGGTTCATATGAGCAAAGCGCGAATATTGATTGTTGAAGATGATTTCGACATCTCCAACATGTTGCGCATCTATTTTGCAGGGCAGGGCTACGATGTGGACGTGGCGCCGCGTGGTTCCGATGCCCTGGAAAAGACCCGCCAGTTGATGCCGCGTCTGATCGTGCTCGACATCATGCTGCCGGACATCGACGGCTATGAGGTCTGCCGGCGGTTGCGCACCAACACCCGCACCAGCCACATCCCGGTCATTTTTCTGACCCAGAAGGATGAACGCAGCGACAAGCTGCAAGGCCTGGAATTGGGCGCGGACGACTACATCACCAAGCCGTTCGACATCGAGGAATTGAAGCTGCGCGTGCAGAACGCGATTTCGCGTTCCGAGCGTGAAAGCCTCACCGATCCGCGTTCCGGCTTGCCCTCCGGCCGTCTGATCGAGGAGCAGTTACGCCGCATCATCCGCCAGGAAAGCTGGACTTTCATGGACATCCGCATCAATCACTTCGAAGGTTTCAAAGAAGTGTACGGCTTCGTGGCCGGAGACGATGTGCTGCGCTTCGCGGCCATGTTGCTGGGTGAGGTTGTCGATGAGCACGGCGGCGATGATGATTTCATTGGCCATCCCGGCGGTGACAATTTCATCGTGATCACCGAGGAAGCCAAGGCTGTCGCGATCCAGGAACAGATCAAGGCGCGTTTCGTCGATCAGGTGCTCTCGCACTATAACTTCATGGACCGCGATCAAGGCTTCATCACCACTACCGATGACAGCGGCAATCAACAGCAAACCCCGTTGATGAGCATCTCGATTGGAGTGGTTTCGCAATCGGAGCACCAATTTGCCGACATTCGCGAGATCACCGAACTCGCTGCCGAAGCTCGCCGCCAGGACGTCCTCAGCTCTTAACGCAGCCTAAGGCGCGTTCACGATGTTCGAACTGGACCCGATTGTCCTAGGGCTTGTGCTCTTTACGATTGGATTGGCATCCATACTCGTGGTGCCGGTCTTATTGCGCGCATTAAGCCACATGCGGCCAATCGTCCAGTCTGATCCAAAAACTCCTGCCATCCAAGTTTCGATCTCCCAGCACGAAGATGCCGTTTTGCTCGTCCGCTCCGGTGGGCGGGTGATCTACGCGAACCCGCGCGCTCGGGCATTGTTCGGCATGGAAGCTGACGAGCAGCCCAACCTGGAACGGTTGGCGCGCAACACACGCCCCGGCGAGGCTTTCCTCAGCCTGTGCGTTACCGAAGGCCAGGCGCGCTTCAACGTACAGAAGACTATGGTCGAGGGCACGTCCTTCACAATCCCGAACGAGGAAGGCCAGATCATGCTGGTCAGCCTGCGGCGGCCCCAACTGGCCGGTTTGGAATCCGATACCTCCCAACCATCCGGTCAGGCCCTGACCATCTTTACTGAACTGTCCCAATCGATGTCCTCCAGCCTGGAGCTTGAGATCACGCTCAGGTCTGTTTTGGAGAGTGTCGGTCGGCTGGTGCAATCCGACCTGGCAGAAATCGACCTTTGGGATGAAGATCGCCAGACACTGACCCCTTACCGCTTTGTAGCCGATACCGGCACAGATTATCACGTAGAAAAGACCACCGAGCGCCCGCTGGCCGACAGTGGTTATTCGCGTTATTTGATCTCGACACATAAGCATTTGCTGGTCCAGAATGTCGACACACACCACGAAGCCATGCCGGGTGTCGACAAGGAGCGTTACCCCTTCCGGTCTTACCTGGGGCTGCCGCTCTTGATTGCCGGTGAATTGGTGGGCACGCTGGAACTGGCCGCATTGGAGCCGGAAGCCTTTGATGAGAGTGACTTGCAAATTTTGCGGGTGATCTCTGGGCAGGCCGCGGTCGCCCTACACAATGCTATCGTGCATCGCCAGGAACAGGAACGCGCCAACGAGTTGGCCGGGCTGGCCCAGCTTGCCCAGGTAGGTGGTTCGCTGCAAGACCCGCAGGAATTGTTCCAGCGCCTGGTGGAAACGATTGCTCCAATGCTGGATGTGGAAATCCTGGGCTTCCTGATCTACGACGAGACCCATCGTATGTTGCGCGGTCAGGTGCCTTTCCAGGGTATGCCGCCGCAATTCGTCGAACTCTATCAGACCGAAGTACCTTTCAGTGGCCCGGCGTTCAAATTGTGGTCGGGGCAGGAAGTGATCCGCGCCAACGATCCCGAAGACCAGAACCTGCAAGAATTGGGGCTCAGCCACCTGACCCAGGCCGCCGGGATTCGCAACACTGCGCTGATCCCCTTGGCCTCCGGCGGGCGCATGTTGGGCTATATGCAGGTCGCTAACAAACCCGATAATTCGACTTTCGACGAGAACGATCTGCGCTTCATGAAGATCATTGCCGGGCAGGCCGCCCCGATCATTGAGAACGCTGCCCTGATCAAAGAAACTCGCCAACGTACCCAGCGCGCCGAAGCCTTGCGCCGGGTTGCCAGTCTGGCCGGTTCTTCGGCCACCCTGGACGAAATTCTAAAATTCTCCTTGCAGGAATTGGTCAGCTTCCTGCAGGCCGATTCGGCCGGGATCTTGCTGTTGGACGATACACGCGGTGAACTGCGCCTGCATCTGGACTCGTTGGTGAGTGTATCTCGCGAAGAAGCTGAACGCAGCGGCCATATTGCGAGCAACGCCCCGTCGTATCACCGTTCGGTGACCGAATCGCTGCATCCGCTCGCCAGTGGGGCAGTCGATATCGACGAAGACTTGCCCGAAGTGTATCGGCCGTTGATGCGCTGTTTTGCGG
>JBNKDB010000082.1:0-4422 GCA_050288045.1 Anaerolineales bacterium
AGGCGATAGAATGAGCAATCCCACACCAGAAATTGAAGCACAATTACCTTTGACCCCCACGGTTTATCATATCCTGCTGGCGTTGGCCGATCAGGAGCGGCATGGCTATGGCATCATGCAGGAAGTAGCCACGATGACACAAGATCGCATCAATATGGGACCGGGGACATTGTATGGCTCGATCAAGCGCATGCTCAAAGCAAAGCTGATCGAGGAGTCGGAAGAACGCCCCGACCCGGACATAGATGACGAACGCCGCCGTTACTATCGCTTATCGCCGTTTGGCCGGGAAGTGCTGCTGGCCGAATCCCAGCGGTTGGCCGCCTTGGTACAGGTCGCCCGCGAGAAATTCAACCTCGATGGCACAGAGGTGATCTGATGGTTGCCAGGCATAGGCCGGTGTTTTGGATTTCGGTACGCATATATGCTTTGCTGCTGCGCGTCTATCCAGCCGCGCATCACCGGGAATATGGTGCTCAAATGGAGCAGCTCTTTCGTGACCTATGCCGTGATGCCTATCGTCTACGAGGTGTTGTTGGTGTTGTGCGTTTGTGGGGGCGGGTGCTGCGGGATACGTTAGGGGCCGCGGTGGTTGAATATTGGGATGGTTTCAAGAAAGGAGGCCAGTTCATGACTGAGAAACAGCGTTGGATGATTCTTTCTTCGGCGGGGTTACCGCTTGTGCTTGGTTTGGTGCTCTTTGTGATCAATCCGGCATTTATGGGGCATCTGGTCAAGCCAGGCCCTGCGCAGCCCGTGGGGTGGTTGATGGCGGTGGCTGTCTTTATCCTGGCCGGTGGAGCTTATCTCCTTCAGCGCAAGATCATCGTTTGGGCAGCATCGGCGGACGCCTCCGGTCGAACCGCAATAAGGCAGAGATTCTTCTTGGTTTGCAGCGTTCTATTCCTGGTTTTACCAGCCATATTATTGGTGTTGTTTGGACCGGCTATCATGACGCTAATCGGATCGAACTAGATTCCCTGATCTGGCTGATCGAATGCGTTGGCTTATTCCAGCGTGAAGAAGAAAGTTGCCCCTTGATCGACTTCTGATTCGACCCAGATTTGTCCCCCGTGGCGGGTGATGATCTTTTTGACCAACGCCAGCCCCACACCGGTGCCTTCATATTCGGTGGAACTGTGGAAGCGTTGGAAAACGCCAAATAGTTTGTCTTTATTGCTGGTATCAAAGCCCACACCATTATCTTTGATGATGAATACGCCTGCTTCCGCGTAGATTTGGATGCGGGCGGTTTCGCGTGGGCGGGTGAACTTTAGCGCATTGGAGATCAGGTTGACGTAAACCTGTTTGAGCAATGCCGGGTCGGCCATGCATTCGGGCATCTCGGCAATTTCGATCTCGATATCGCGGCCTGGCTCTTCGACGGTCAATTCTTCGTAGGCTGTGCGGGCTAATTCTGTGCAGTTGACGGAAAATTTGTTGATCTCGCGCCTGCCCAGACGTGAAAAGGTCAACAGGTCGAGGATCAATTGGTTCATTTGGTGGGCGCTCGAATAAATCCGCATCAGGTGTTCCTTGGCCTCTGGAGAGATTTCTTCGGCGAAATCTTCATGCAAGATAGAGGCAAAGCCCATGATGGCACGCAATGGCGCCCGCAGGTCGTGGGATACCGAAAAACTGAACGATTCCAGGTCCTGGTTTGCGGCTTCGAGCTGGCTTGTTCTTTCAATGACCCGTTGTTCGAGTTCTTCGTTCAGTTTACGGATTTCTTCTTCGGCGCGTTTGCGTTCGGCTACTTCGCGCTGCAACTGAAGGTTGGTTTCGTATAACTCGGCCGTACGTTCGTTGACGCGTTCCTCCAGAACATCGCGGTATTGCTTCAGTTCGTTTTCGGCCTGGAGGCGCTCTTGGATGAGCAAGGTTCCCTTAAGGGCATTACTGACGTGTCTTCTGATGGTTTCGTAAACGACGCCATCGATCAGGCCGGCTTCCATCACAATAAAACCAAGGTGTTCTGATTGAAAGTGCAGCGGAGCAAGCACCCAGGTTCTTTGCCGGTCTGGCAATGGAATTTCTTTCGGTACGAGGTGGTAGGCGGGAAATAGGATTCCACCAGGATCAAGCTCGAAGCGTTTTTGATCTTCGAAGGCCAAGATCAAACGCGCCTGGTCATGCGGTTCTTCGACACCCTCGTAGAGGGCGATGAAACAGGACATAATTCCCAGCTGAGGCAAGTTGTGAAAAATGGTCTCCGATAACCTGGCAACTTCAAAGTTGCTGAGGAGTTCCTGGCTGGAATCGCTGATTTGCAGGGAACTGAGGACAGCTTGATAGCGTTTGTGGGCCTGGGTGCGTTCGGCAACTTCGCCGATCATAGCTTGCGCTTGCAGCCAGATATTGTGGGCGCGTTCCAGGGTGTCGGGATTTGTAAGATATGGCCTGGTCTGGACGTGTAAAGTCGAGAACATTTCCTGCAAACCGGCAATGGAACCTTGCCGGTGCAAGGCTCGATTGAGGGTTTCTTCCAAAACAACATAAAAGTGACCAGTTTCTGTTTGTTCAAGTTCGGCCACGAAAGCATCGAATAAGTCTGCTGCCCACTTGGGATCGATTTTTACTTGATGGTTGAGTTGGTTCGAGATTGCAGATTGCTGCATCTGTTCAAGGATGTTCTCACGCTGATCCATCAGGGACGTGCCTTCTGGTTGGTTTTGTGCTTCCAGCGTGGAACTCCGTAGATTGATCTGCTGCACCAATGTGCATCCGCAAGACTGACGAATGACCAGTTCCGCCGGGATGGTGATCAAGTCGGGTGTATCTTCCCCTTGCAGCTTTTGGTGGATAATATCAATGGCCTGTTTGCCCAGAGCATGTAGTGGTTGTCTGACTGTGGTGAGCGGGGGGATGGTGTAGCGCGCTTCTTCAATATCATCGAAACCGGCGATGGCAATCTTGCCGGGTACCTGCCAGCCGTGGTCCAACATGATCTCGATCGCTCCAATTGCCATGCGGTCGTTGGCAGAGACGATTACGTCCATCGGTGGATCACCGCGCTTCACCAGATCGGTGATCGTCTTCCTGATGCTTGTTACGGTGAATTCACCGTCGAAGATCAAATCTGGGTTGAGGGGAATTTGGTGGGCTTCGAGTTCTTCAATGTAGGCTAGAAAGCGCTCTTCGGCCTCTGGATGCCGCTCGGGGCCACGGAGAAAAGCGAGCTTGCGATAGTGATGGACTTCAATGAGGTGGGAAATTAAAGCGCGCATTCCCTTTTTGTTTTCCACGAGAATATTTGTGGCCCCTGGTAAAGGGATCGACAGACTGACGGTTGGCAGGTTGTTGAAACGCGCATAAAGCTGATGGAGTTTTTCCAGGTCCGTAAATCCCGCCAGTGTGCCCGAAAACAGGATCAGGCCATCCAAGTTGGTGGGATGCGCTAAATTGTAGATCTGGTTGCGTTCGGCCATGTAGCCATAGACTTGATTAGGGATATCCAGGGGGCCGCCTGGGAAAAAGATCAGGTTGAGGTCGAGCGCTTCAGCCGCGGCAACCATGCCCGGCCATACTACGGATTGATATCTTTCCTCGAGCTGGCCGAGGAAAACACCAATTGTTGGGCGGGAGAACTTATGAAAATCAATTGGGCGGTTATGCGTGTCCGAAACCCCGGTCATAATTTTTTGCCTTAGTGGGTGATCCTATTGAATGATCTTCGGCTGTAGTGGATTGATGTTGCCCGTACTTGGATTTTACACCAGATTCAATATTTGCATGATTCATGCCCGATGGGTTCTTTGGTATGCTGGGGATAAGCGGAGTATAATGCGTAGATGATATTGGTAGGGAAATTTTCGAAGATCTAAAATCGAAAAGGGGACGGCCATGAAAGTGCCAATAAAAACATTTCTGCTCTCGTTGTTTATAGCATGCTTGTCTGCCTGTAATGCCTCGTCTCAGGAGAGTATTCAAGCTGTTACTCCAGCCCCGCCAACCGCGCTAGCAACATCTACGATGACAGCGACTATTCCTCCATCACCGACGCACGAACCGACCGCGACCGAGGTCAGTCTTCATTTGGAACTCGATCGAGAATTTGACATCGCCGGACGCCTTCTAGAATTTTCGCCAGACGGCACCCATATCGCGGTCGCCAATTGGGATCAGGATCCCATCCTGATTATTGATGCCCAGACAAGTGAAATTGTCCAGGAAATCTATAAACCTATAACTGAACCCGGTGGTTTGATATACGGCATTGGTGACCTGGCTTTTTTCCCGGATGGGCACAAGTTAGCGGGTGGCGGCTCCGAGCAAAAAGTGCTCATCTGGGATCTGGATTCAGGAAAATTGATCCAAGAATACCAAAATAATGCGGGGGTCACTCGGATTGTAATCTCGAGTGACGGGAGTTTATTGGCTTTCATAATTGTTGGTGATACTTTTCAAGCTGGCCACATCATC
>JBNKDB010000083.1:0-6343 GCA_050288045.1 Anaerolineales bacterium
GAACAGCGAGTTCAGCACTTCGTTGAACAGGCGATCTTTCAGGGAAAGCTGCTTGCGTTTATCGTTGAGTTTGTTGAAATGTGCAATCACACCGTCTTCAGCAGTAGCGACCTTGACGGCCTGCACCGCGCCGAAGAACTCACCGATAAAGCCGGTGACGATACCGGTCGCCTTGCGGCTGGCGCGCCGGTACCGCTCGATCTGGTTGGTGGTCGCCATGGCGATCACGCCAACAAGCAGGAAGGGAAGGATGGTGATCAGTGTAATGCGGGCGCTGATTTTGAGCATCACTGCCAGGGCGATGGCGCTGAAGAAGATCATCCCGGAAATATCATTCATCCATAGCGCAAAGAGCGGTATTTCGAAGACATCGCCGCGGAACCGGCTGATCGCTTCGCCGGGGGAATCGGGTAGCGCCGATGCACCAGGGCGGCGTAGGATATGGCGCAGCAGGTTCTTGCGCAGCAGCGTCATGGTATGTACGAAGAAGGGCACGTTGGTCGAGGTCAGACCGTAGACGCCCATCATACGGCCGGTTTCAGAGGCGAACAGCAAAGCCACCAGGGACCAGACATTCAGCCCGGCAGGGGCGTTATTGCTCAAGATGTCGAAGAACCAACGGGTTGCCAACCCGGGAATCTGGAACAAGCCCATCAGGAAGAGCATCGAAATCAGGTTGATGGTCCACAACCCTTTACGATACTGGATGGTGCGCAGGATGATCTTCCAGGCCGGGATGGTGTTGGTTTCTTCTTTGATATTGCCGTCGAATTGCGTATCGGTTGTGGTCATACCAGCACCTCCTCCAGGCCGGTTCTGAGCAGGTGGGCGAAGCGCGAGTCCGGTGCGGCAGCCAGTCCTTCCCGGTCGCCATATTCGATCACCTGCCCGGCTTCGAGGATCATAATATCGTCGGCGCGTTGGATGGTACCCAGGCGATGGGCGACGATGATCGCCGTGCGGTTGCGAAGTAATTTATCGACGGCGCGTTCGATCAACTGCTCGGTGGCTGGGTCGAGGCGCGAGGAGGCTTCATCGAGGATCACCAGGCCAGGATCGCGCAGGAAGACGCGCGTGAAAGCCAGCAGTTGGCCTTCACCAGCCGAGAGGCCGCGCCCACCGGTTTCCAGTTCGGTGTCCAGGCCGTCGGGCAGGGAGTGGAACCAGTCAGAGAGTTCCAGTTCTTCGATCACGGCCATGATGCGATCATCGGGGATGGTGTGGTCGAAGAAAGTCAGGTTATCACGCACCGAAGCCTGGAAGAGCTGCACATCTTGGGTGACCATGCCGACACTCTGGCGTAGTTGGCGCAGTTTGGCGTCCTGGATAGGTACGTCGTTCAGGGTGACTTGTCCGGTAGTTGGATCGTAAAGCCGGAAAACCAGGCGCGTGATCGTGGTCTTGCCGCTGCCCGTGCGCCCCAAAATGCCGAGCACCTTGCCGGGTTCCAGTTGGAAAGAGAGATCGTGCAGCACAGGTTCATCTTCGTGGTAGGCAAAGTCGACGTGATCGAAAGTCAGGTGCAGCGGGCCGGTGGGAATGGGCGTGCCAGGGCCATCCTGGGTTTTGCTTTCTATGGCGCGCAGTTCGATCAGGCGCAGTGTGCTGGCCCCGATGTTCTGCAAGTTCTCCACCTGCTGGGTGAGTTCGCGCACCGGACGCCCGAGTAGGTTGGTGTAGTAGATAATCAGGTAGGCGGTGCCCAACGTGATCGTTCCGTTGCGGTATAGGAAGTAGCCGGAAATGAAAGCGATCACGTTGCCGATCACCATCATGTAACCGGCAGCCGAACGTACGAGCAAGAACATGCGCCAGGTATTGCGCCAGTGTTTCAAGATTTCGGTTTGCAGCTTATACAGGCCGCGCAGCACGAAGTCGACTGCCCCGCTGGAGCGGATGTCTTCAGTGCCTGCCAGACGCTCTTCCAGGAAACCGAACAATTCAGCGTTGGCCTCGCGGAAGGCTTTCTGGTGAGGGATGGCCAGGCCGCGCACTTTGTTCAACACCAACAACATGATGATCACGAAGGTGCTGAATATGGCCCCCACGCGCCAGTCTACGAACAAGATGGCAACCATGATACCGAGCAGTAGGAGCATATTGCCGAGCACGCGGATCACCAATTGGGAGAAGAAGTTGGAAATTTCAATCACATCCCCATCGATGCGTTCGATCAACTCGCCGGGGCTTTTCTCATTATGGAAGCTCATGTCCAGGTGCAGGCAGTGTTCGGCCAGTTCGGCGCGCAGGGCATTGGTGGCCGTCCAGGCTACATTCTCGCCGACATAGGTGGCGCTGACGCCCATGACCTGCTGCACGAGCGCGGCGGCAATGAACAGCGTCGCTGCCAGGATCAGATCACGCAGGGGAGCTTGAGCGGTGGCCTGGTCGATGAAGTAACGCATGATCTGGGGGTTGAGAATCTGCAAGCCGATCGTGCTTAGCAGCAAAAAGGTGAGCAAATAGAAGCGGCCTTTTTGAGGCTGAATGTACTTGCCAAGCAAATCCCAATATTGTTTGAAGGGAATGTTCATTTATGCTTTTTAGGAGTTATCTGGTGGATAGGGCGGCAAGCGCACAAGCTTTTAATGGGAAAACTGTTGGTGCGCGACGCATGCGGCAGACCGTCAATTTTACCGCGAATTTATATATCCGTTCCCTATTAATGTAAGCGTTTTGTATTTTCTATTTGTGATTGTTTTCCAGTTCCTGGATGATGTCTTTTAGCTTGCGCATGTTGGCGCGTTTTCCCGCGTCCCTGAACTTCTTTGCCGAAGCGGTGAAATATTCATGGTTCTGTAAAAATTCAAACTGGTTGCGGTACCAGGTCAGGTCGTCTTCCTCGTGACCGAAAACGGCTTGCTCTTTTCTTAGTTTTACGCTGGTCGGGAAGAACTCAATTGTGCCAAGCACGTCCAGGTCGGCATCGGCCAGGATTTGTTCGAGGTGGGTGGTAGGGGTCTGGGGCATGCGGGTTGCCAGGATCAGGTTATTGATCACATCGATCTGGGATTGCGAAAACCCGAACCGGGGCAACACCTCAGAGACGATGCGCGTCCCGGCCGCTTCGTGGGTTTCCCGGTCGACCAGGTAACCGAGGTCGTGGTAATGGGCAGCGACGGAAAGCAATTCGCGTGCTTCCCCATTGACGCCTTCGGCTTGTGCCAGGCGTTCAGCAGCCGGAATTACATATTTGAGCGTATGTGCATAATCATGGTAGTGCAGTTCAGGGGAGAGTTCGCGTTCCAGCCGCGCGAGCGCATAACGCTTTGCTGCTGTAAAGTCCGGTTGAGCTTTCTTGTTCGCTTGTTTTACTACCATTATGCTCTCTAGTTTAACATAGCGCATGCGCTGGATTAATTTCAGAAACGTTGGCAAGCAGTAATCAGACTGAAATATTGCCGTTAGGGTGGAAAAAACGGCAAATTAGTACCATTTTCCTAATTGTACGGAACCAATTAGTACTCATGCCCCATACTATCTTCGGCTTTCTTGGAATATCTTAGAGAAAACTTAGAAATTCTAAGAAATGTAGGCGATTCGCAGCAACATTATTGTTTTTAGTAAGTATCGAGGAACGTGACGGCAAGAACCTCATCCAACACTGCCCACATTACACCGTCAATACCTCCAGGACATCGTCTTTACAAAGGATGAAAATCTATGGAGCTAAAAATCCCAAAGCGGATAAATTACCGGTTGCTTATCGTGTTGTTCCTGCTGGCAACCTTGCTAGGCAACGTCGTGATTCGGGAACTCCGAACCGCGGCTGCCCAGAACCAGGAACGGAGTTCGGCTGCAGGACAGGCTTTCTATGCCTTGAATGGCAGCCTCGATGAAAGCTTTGGCACCGGGGGCAGCGCCATCACCGCGGTTGGTGACGATAGCCACGGCCGTGCTGTTGCCGTTCAAAGCAATGGCAAATTGATCGTAGCTGGCAGCAGCAGCACAGGGGATAATGAGGATTTCGCCCTGGCGCGTTTCAATGTCGATGGTAGTTTGGATACCTCCTTTGATGGTGACGGCATTATTGAGATCGACCTCGACAGCGGCTTCGATATTGGCTTTGCGGTGGCTGTACAGGCCGATGACAAGATCCTGCTGGCCGGGCAAACCTGGAATGGCTCCAACTTCGATCTGGCTTTGCTGCGCTTGCAACCCAATGGCGGTTTCGATACCGGCTTTGGTAATGGCGGCAAGGTGATGTTGCCTGTGGGGAGCGGCGATGATTACGGCCATGCGGTCATAGTTCAGCCCAATGGTGCCATCCTGGTGGCAGCCCAGACCTGGAATGGGAATAATTTCGACTTGGCCGTTTTGCGTTTTAATCAAAATGGTACTTTGGATAATACTTTCGGCAGCAGCGGGATTGCGACTGCCGCGTTTGGCAATACCAATGAATTTGGGAATTCTATCGGCCTGCAAGCGGATGGCAAGATCGTACAGACCGGTTTCTGTGCCGCGGGCGCCGATCTTAATGTTGTTTTAGTGCGCTATAACGCCAATGGGAGTGTGGATACTTCCTTTGGTACCAACGGTATTGTGGAAACCAGCCTGGTAGGCCAGTACGATTGGGCGCAGGCGGTTGCGGTACAGCCAGATGGCAAAACGGTGATCGTTAGCCAGAGTTGGAACGGAACGGATTTTGACTTCGTAACGGCGCGCTACGATGAAACCGGAAATCTGGATACCGATTTTGGGAATAATGGACGCATCATCACTGCCATCGGTAATGGCGACGATGTCGCTACTGCCGTGCTCGTGCAAGATGATGACAGTATCGTCGTGACCGGCTATACGGAAACTGATAACGAAGACTTCGATTTTGCCGCAGTGCGCTACATGGTGGACGGCACGCTGGACGACAGTTTTGGAGATGCGGGCATTTTGCTGGTCGATATGGGTACGGTCAACGACCGGGCGCAGGCTGCGGTCAAGCAAGTCGACGACCGGATCGTACTGGCTGGATATGCCGGAGATGAAAGCGGACACGCTTTCGCTTTGGCGCGTGTTTCAGTACCGCTGCATATGCCGACGCCTACGCCAACTGCTGAACCCAGCGAGACACCGACTCTGACGGATACACCAACCGAAACACCGACGAACACGCCGACCTTCACAGAAACGGCTTTACCGACAGCGACGAGTACAGACGTACCGCCGACCGATACACCTGAACCGACAGACACGGATGTGCCCACGGCGACCAATACGAATGTACCTCCAACGGCAACCGAAATCACTCCTTCCGATACACCGGAGCCTACGGCGACGGATGTGGTTCCATCGGATACGCCTGAGCCAACCGCTACGGAATTGATCCCTTCGGATACACCGGAACCCACTGCAACCGAAGTTGTGCCTTCAGATACGCCGGTACCCACTGCGACCGAAGTCGCTCCTACGGACGTACCCCCAACCGATGTACCCCCAACTGATGTGCCTCCGACGGATGTCCCGCCGACAGATAGCCCGACGGCAACTACTGAGCCAACGGCAACACCTGAACCGACGGCCACGGATGAACCTGAACCTACCGAAGTGCCGCCGACTAACGAGCCAACCGATGAGGCACAGCCAACGGATGAACCGGCTCCGACGGATACGCCGACCGACGAACCTGAACCCGAGCCGACGGCCACCAACGTGCCGCCTACGAAAGCACCAACTGCGACCAAGCAGCCAACCACGGCCCCGACAGCGACTCAAGTTCAGGCCAGCCCGATACCGGTGACTTCAGAGCCAACACAGGAACCGACCGTTGAACCGACGGTAGCGCCGACGGATGCCAATTCTCCGGTTGGCCCGGGAACCTACGACAACCTGGATGAAAATATCGAGTACATCGGTGACAAATGGCAGGTCTATGAAAACGAAAATGCCTATGCCAACAGCGTGCACTACTCGCCGGTAATAGGACAATCGGCTAACTTGACCTTCATTGGCCGAAATGTTACACTGCTGTTCGCAACCAGCCAGTACGAAGGCGAAATCCATGTCACCATCGACGGCGAATTGGTAGGCACAATCAGCCAAACCGGTGACTCCGAGCAATGGCAGCAAAGCTGGCAGTATGGCGGCCTGACGGATGCGGTACATACACTTACCATTGTTCATACAGCCGGGGTATTTGGCAATATCGACGCAATTACGATCTCTAATGACCCGATTACTGAAGTGACTCCGACAAGTCCTGTACCGTCTGCTACATTGGTTCCAACCGACACTGCATCGCAAACCCCTGAACCTGAATATACTGTTACGCCAACTCCTGTTAGCGACGATCCGTCTGGTTCTGAGCCTGAACGTGATCCCGGCTGGTGGTGGCGTTGGTGGTGGCGCT
>JBNKDB010000084.1:0-3485 GCA_050288045.1 Anaerolineales bacterium
AAGACGCGCAGCTCGAGCGTACTGCCCAGGCGCAGTTTGCCCTGCCGGAACCGCCTTATTGATTGTTCAATATAGGGTGAGTGCTGATTAATTAGATGTCTGTTCGAATGGTAAAATTTACGTATGGAAGGGTGAGGCGGCCAGCAGTCTTGAAAGAATCTCTTTTAAGGTTTTGCGTATCGCTGCCCACCTTGGGTTCCCGGGTTCAACTCCCGACCAATTCTGCCCCAAAGGGCTATGTACGTTGAACAGATGGATAGCCTTGCAGGTTAAGACCTCCGCTAAATATCTGGTAGCTCTTTGGGGTAGACCATTCAGGAAGGTGATGTATGGAAGCATTATTTTATGTTCTGCTGGCGGCTGTCGTTGTGGCCTTTCTTTATTTTGCCTTTAGTGTAAGCACGGTTATCATATTTGAATATGAGCGCGGTTTACTTTTTAAACAAGGTAAATTTGAACGCGTGTTGAAGCCTGGGTTACACCGTTACTCTCGTTTCAATCAAACGGTTCAGAAGGTCGGTGTGCGTTCCCGCATGGTCACACTTCCCGGCCAGGAGGTGTTGAGCGCCGATAACGTGGGGATCAAGGTCAGCATGGTTTGCCAGTATAAGGTCGATGACCCCTACCGGGCCTTCATTGCTGTCGAGAATTATGCCCAGGCGCTCTATGCCGAATTGCAAGTTGGTTTGCGCAATCTGGTTGGCGAAACCCCAATCGAGGAATTCTTGACTAAACGAGCAGAGGTCGGTGAAGCATTGCTGGAACGTACGCAAACCAAGGCATCCGCCTACGGCATTTTGCTGGAATCCGTGGCGGTAAAAGACATCATGTTCCCGGGCGAACTGAAGCGTATATTTGCCCAGGTCGTAAATGCCAAGATGGAAGGCCTGGCCGCGCTCGAGCGTGCCCGCGGAGAAAGCGCCGCGCTGCGCAACCTGGCAAATACGGCTAACCTTTTAGAGAAGAATCCTGGTTTGCTGCAACTACGTATTCTGCAAACCATCGAAAATAACCCCAGTAGCACCGTTATTCTGGGAGATATTTCCGATGGCGCTTCGCTCAAGCAGTTGACACGGGGTAAAGCCAGCGAGTAGTAAGGCTCGCCGCATAGCATCCATCAGATCATGGAAATCGAAACCAAGCGTCTGATTTTGCGCGAATTCACGTGGGATGATTGGCCGGACGTGCTGGCTTATCAGTCCGACCCGCGCTACCAACGCTACTACCCCTTCATCGAGCGTACCCCGGAAGAAGCGCAGGCGTTCGTGCAAATGTTTATTGATAACCAACAGGTTCGGCCGCGGACAAAATTCCAGCTTGCGGTTACGCGTAAAGGCGATCCCCGGTTGATTGGCAATTGTGGCATTCGTCTGGATGCCGCTGAGGCGCGCCAGGCGAGTATTGGTTATGAATACGCGCCGGACTATTGGGGGCAGGGGTACGCCACGGAAGCGGCTCAAGCGATGATGCATTTTGGGTTCACCAATTTCCAGTTACATCGCGTTTGGGCGGATTGTGTGGCCGAAAATATCGCCTCGGCGCACGTATTGGAGAAGCTTGGTATGCGGCTCGAAGGTCATTTGCGCGAGAGCGAGTATTTCAAAGGCCGCTGGTGGGATACCTTGATCTATGGCATTTTAGAGTCTGAGTGGAAAGCGCGAGAGCAAAATTAGACGGGGGAGATTGAATAAAGAATCCGGTTTGAGGTTGGGTGATCGGTTGGAAAGGAATGCGCATGTCCAGTGAGTTTTGGTGTATGAAAAAAACCATATTAGTATTTTTATGTTTGCTTGTTTTATCTGGATGTAGTGACTCTGGGCGAGAGATAACGGTTATTGATAATCCAACCCCTACTTTGATACCTGAAACGCTTGAGGTGCCGGCTTTGGTAAAGACATCGCTTGAGTTTTATCGAAACGGCAAAACTTACGAAGTTGTAGTTGGTTATGATATTGGGAGCGCCTTCTTTGTTGCGACACCTCGCCCAGCAGTGCCGCAAAAGCAGAGCGAGGCTGGTGCTAAGAGAGCGAACTTGATTTGGTATAGCGATGTTGACAATGATGGTGAAACTGAATTCATTGTCTATTTGCTGTTTTGTGGCGCTTATTGCACAGAAGCGATCCAGGTTTATGAATATGATCCTGTAAATGACAATTATTATGTTGCCGATCAGTTTGGGGCAAAATTTGCGCTAGACTCTTGTACGGATATCGATAAAGATGGAAATCCGGAGTTGATAACCGGTTCCTATGGTTTCTGTTATAACTGTTCAATTCATACGGCTATATTTTCTGCGATCACGATCTTACGGTATGAACAGGGCGAGTTGAGAGATGTCACTAGAGAATTTCCTGATCTAATTGAACAGGATGCTGAAGACTTTCTTGTACCTCTAAAAGAGAATAATGATCCTCAACATATGGGGCATATTAGGTTGGCTTCTTATTTTTATGACATGTATCGCTTAGGGAGAATTGAAGAAGCACAGCCAATTTTTGATGAACTTTGTGAGGCAGTTGTCAAACCAATGATGTCCGGAGTTGATTTTGACTGTGAAGATTATCGAATAAAAGTTGAAACTGCGATTTATGAATACGAAAAATGACAAGGAAGAAGTTAATGAACCAAGTATTTCCAGAACCGATCAGGAATTTGCCGGAAGCGGATATCCCGCTGGACGGAGTAACTGCTTATTTGTCACAGTCTGACACACACCAGATCATCTTCATGCAGTTTGAAGCAGACATTGATTTGCCCCAACATGCCCATGCAGCCCAGGTTGGCATTGTGCTGGAAGGGCAGATCGACCTGATGATTGATGGGGAGGCGCACAGCTTTACCAAGGGAGACCGTTATTATATCCCCGCTGGCGTGGTGCATTCTGGTAAGATCTATGCCGGGTATGCTGATATCACCTTTTTTGATGAACCGAGCCGTTATTTAACCAAGTAATTTCGATTTGTAATTCTAAGGTCACTTGTACAAAAGAAGTCGATATAGAAAATGAAACGATTCCAAGTCTTACTGCCGTTAGCGATTCTTATATTGGCTGGTTGTATCGACCGTCCAGTGAATAATCAAGAACCGTCGGTACCGGGCAACGCTATAACCACACCTACGCCAACTGTGATTGGAACGTGGGAGATGATCATCGAAGGCGTGATTTACGATCAATCAACGGGCGAACCCATTTCCGGGGCTTCTGTGAGTTATGTTGTCGTGCACTCTTACTTCCCCGAGATTCAAGCGGGCAGGCTCAAAGAAACCCGTAGCGATGTGCACGGTGAATTCAAACTTCCCATGATCGTTCATGATACCGATAATATCCACATTGTCGTGGAGGCAAATGGGTATTCCAGTTATGATGAAAAGTTGGATTTGCTTGGTAGTAGATATTTAGATATAAAGCTAGCACCACTGGCAACAGATATTTCACCATGATCCCAGGTGAGAGAAAATTCATAAAATAAAAAACCTTCCGGCAT
>JBNKDB010000085.1:0-4995 GCA_050288045.1 Anaerolineales bacterium
GTTCGATCAGCGAAGCAACGCGCAAAGGCCGCCACACCACGGTCGTACGCCAGATGTTCAAGTTGGATAAGGGTGGTTACGTGGCCGATACCCCCGGCCTCAAGGCGCTGCCGATGTGGGATGTGGAGCCGGAAGAACTGGACGGCTATTTTCCTGAGTTGGCTGCCCTGGTGCCGGAATGCCAATACAGCAACTGTACGCACGTTGAAGAGCCGGGTTGTGCCGTAATAGCAGCCTTAGAGGCGGGCAAGATCCACCCTGAGCGCTATGAATCCTACGTGCGCATTCGCTATGGGGAAGAAGACTAGGGGAATAGTTTAGATGGTTTGTGCGTTCGTTTACAATGCTGCCGGCGGCTATAGCCGCCGACTTAGATTAACCGCAATTGTTGGGTGGCGTATAAATTAGGGCACTTGCTGGGGGACCTCGATGCGCATCTGGAGGTTTGCCAGGCTGACGCGCGCAATCGCCGAAAGTTCGATTTCGTTGGCTTCCATCGCAACCATGCTGGCCTGGTCGTAATAATTGGTGGCTGCTAACAAATCTCCCGTAATTTCCAGCGCAACCGCTTTATAGAAATAGCCATACCCGGTGTCCGGGTATTTTTCGATCAATTCCTCAGCGTGTTCCATGATAACATCGGCATCCTCCGTCAGACTATAGAGCTGGAGACGGTTGATGAGAAAGGTCTTCTCGTCTGGAAAGCCTTTGATCGACTTGGCGTAGGCTTCCTGGGCAGCGGCTTCGTTACCCAAGGTTTCTTCCAGAAAGCCTTTGTAAAGCAGCAATTCTGGATCGTCGGGCAGCAATTGGAGGCCATTTTCGATCTCGACCAGCGCGTTTTCATAATCACCTTTGGATGCCAGGCCTTCGGCTGCGGTTTGGCGTTCGTAACGGGCAAGCGTGTCTTCGTCTGGGGCCAGGAATAACTTGTAGACCAGCCCGAAAACGGCAAGCAGGAAGATGACAATCACAGCCCCGCGCAGCGTGCGGCGCAGGGTTTGTTTTCTTTGTTCGGCCAGGATGCGGTCGATGTACCACCACCAATGATCCTCCGGGGGATGCATTTCGGCGCGGGCGGCTTTCAAAGCAGCTGTACCGCCAATGCTCTTGATGAATGGGTTCCCTTTGGTTTGGAAGCTGTTTTGGAGGGAGGTCAATTGTCCCTCCTCACCCATTACGGTCACCCCTTTTTCTTGGATCGTTTCGAGCAGCGCGTTGGCCTGGTCGAACAGGGCCGGAATGCGCAAAGCCTGTTCGGGTTTGCTGCGTCCCAACCTGCCGATCTCTTTTTCCAAGCCATTCAATATTTTGCGCAGGTGGTCTGCGTTGGTCAGCGTTTTTGCCTCAACCGGGCGAATTCCGTGATGTTCTGCCATTATGTGTTTTCTGTCAAATTGTGGATTATTTTAAGAAATCGTGTGCGCATAATTATACACGTATTGGACCGGTGCAGAATGAAACCATGGTTAATGTTGGAATAACAGAACAGCGCTCTTCTGCAAGAGCGCTGTTCATTATTCGTGTAAGTTTTTGTTCCCTCTATTTGGCGCGTTCGATGGTCACGTATTTGTGTTCGCGGAATTGATAGGCGCCGGTTTGTCCCAGCACGCGGGAAACATATTCTTCCGGCACATCGACCAGCGTGCGTTGCTCGTCGATCAAGATCTTGCCGATCACTTTGCCAGGGATATCGGCGCGCGCCGCAATCGTACCGACGACTTCACTGGGGCGAATACCATGAGCGCGGCCGCGTCCCAGGCTCAGGCGCACCATACCATCTTCGTGCGAAACTTCTGACCTATCGTTGTCGCGGCGCTGGGTCTGTTTGCGCTGATTCTTGCCGCGGTATGAATTTGGCTTGGCTTTCTTATACTTATCTTTAGTACGGCGTTGCTGCACTTCACCGATCTTCTCGACGGGGCGTTGTTTCTCTTCCACGCGCGCCAGTTTGAGGGCCGCCGCAGCTACCTTGGCTGGGTCGTTCCCCTCCGCAACCAGCTTTGCGACAATTTCCTCTTCGCGTCTGCAGCGGTCGCGTTGCAGCCAGACCAGCATCTTTTCGACCAGCTGGTTTTCACGCTGATCGTAAATAGCCTGTTCGGTTGGGATTTCGGCTGCCGGAATAGTTTGCTTGGTATAACCCTGAATACGGTGCAGGTTGTGGATATCGCGGGGTGTGATCAAAGAAATGGCGATCCCGTCCTTACCGGCGCGGCCGGTGCGCCCGATGCGGTGCACGTAGGCTTCCGGGTTGTCGGGTAAGTCGAAGTTGAAGACGTGGGAAATATCGTCAATGTCCAGTCCGCGTGCCGCCACGTCGGTGGCTACCAGCACCTTGACTTGCCCGTTACGGAAGCGGTTCAACACGCGAATGCGGGCGTCTTGGGCCAGGTCGCCGTTTAAGGCTTCGGCCGGGAAACCGCGTTGAGTCAGTTCGTTGGCCAATTGGCCGGAACCGGCGCGCGTGCGGGCGAAGATCAGGGTTGCACCGATTTCTTCGAATTCCAGCAGGCGGGTCAGGACGGCCAGTTTGTCGTTTTGATTGACCAGATAATAACGCTGTTCGGTGGTAGCGACGGTCAGTTGCTTACGCTCAATGGTGATCGACTGCGGCGCATGCATATACCTGTCGGCCAGTTGGCGGATTCGCTTTGGCATGGTGGCGGAGAACAGCGTGGTCTGGCGTTCGCTGGGGGTTTCGTTGAGGATGTTTTCGATGTCTTCGATAAAGCCCATACTGAGCATTTCGTCGGCTTCATCCAATACGACGGTATGTACACCACTCAGATCGAGGATGTTCTGGCGCATCAAGTCTTGCAGGCGGCCGGGGGTGCCCACGATCACATCCACGCCTTCTTTGATGCGGCGCTTGGACGTGCCGTAATGCTGCCCACCATATACGGGCATCACGCTGACTTGTAGGTGCTGGCCGTACTGCTTGATGGCATCGGCTACCTGGATCGCCAGTTCGCGCGTGGGGGCCAATACCAATACCTGGACCTCGCCCAGGCCACCGTTATAGATCAGGTTCTGCAAGATCGGCAGCGCAAACGCGGCCGTCTTCCCGGAACCGGTCTGGGATTGGGCGATCACATCTTTACCCGCCAGCATCAGCGGGATTACCTGGACCTGTACCTCGGTCGGCGCGTCGTAGCCGAGTTCGGCCGTCACCTGCGCCAGCTTGGGGTGCAGGTCGAGCTGCGAAAATTCAGTCGTCATCAAAATCTCCTATTGCGTTTTGATAACTCCGAAAGCATCACAACCCTTGTGAATTGAGCGCAGTCTTTGCAGAATACGTCGTGGGTTTTACCAACCGCCTTGCCCGATCCCCCTTGCGGCAAGAAAAATGCTCGTCCAGATATTGACGAGCAACCATTTGGAATTTTCAAAACATATATTATTTTATTTTTTGTGGTGGTTGTTTCCAACCAACCGCCGGAGTATAACACACTTTGTGTAGAAGTGAAGGGGCGGTTTGCCGCTTGTCAGGCTATTGACAAGCTATTTTGGGCGCGGTTACAATCTTCTTACCGAACTGTTAGTTGCTTTTGGCATACATTTGAACCTTACGCCGCCTATAAGTGTATGTAATAAAAGCTGGAGAGGCAGTGAATGTGGTTTCGATAGAAAATCGGAAGCTAGTATTGCAGTTGCAGGCTAAGAGCTTGGACGCGCTGGGCGTGCTATACGATCTTCACAGCAAGATGGTATATCGTACGGCGCTGGGTATCACCGGCGATACAGAAGTAGCCGCAGACCTTTTACAAGATGTTTTCCTGCGCCTGTTCCGTTTCGCCGAACGGATCGACCCGGACCGGCCAATTGAACCCTGGCTCTACCGGATCACCGTCAACCTGGCCTACACCTGGTTGAAGCGCCGCCGTTGGCAGCATCCCATTGAGGATTTCGCTGAATGGCTGGCGGGTGATGGCAGCAACCAGCCCTCGCAGGTCGCCGAGAACGATGAGGAGTGGGAAGAGATGGAGCGTGCAATCCAGACGCTGCCACCGGCCCAACGAACGGTGATCGTGCTGCATTACATCAATGAACTGTCTCTGGAGGAAATTTCCGAAATTCTAGAGGTCCCGGCCGGGACGGTCAAGTCCAGGCTGCACTACGGACGCAAAGCGCTACGCAAGTTTATGAGTTCTGAGGATATTGTAGCGGAGGCTCACTATGAGTTCACATGAAAGGCGGCCATTAACCGATCAGGAGTTTGACGCTTCACTGCACAGAGTGATGCGTAACTGGTCGAAAGACAAGGAACCGCCCACCAACGTTCGGCATAAGATCTTGATGGCCGCGGCCATCGAACGTGCCCGTAAGCCAAGCCCCACGAAAGTCTTTCTGGATTGGCTTTCGGACATGGTCTTGATGGAAGAGACGACCTATATCGGCCAGGATAAGTTGTATACTTTCCTGCCGCACTATATCATCCCGGTCTTCCAGGCTGAGTTTGCCATCTTCCGGCAGGTGTTCTAAGCGCCGCGATAGGCGTAATCGGCTATTCTAAATAATTCGTTTTCTTCGAAAGTAGTGGTAGGATACTGCCATTACTTTTTGATTTAAAAGGAGTGTTCCTTTCCTTCATGCGAAAACTATATGTACTACTCTTGTTATCCTTTGCCCTGATCTTGCTGACCGCCTGTGGCGAAAGCGAAACCACCCCGACGGCCAGCGTTCCCACGGCGACCAGTGCCTCGGTGGAAGCGGTACCCACCGAGGACCCGGCCTACCCTGAACCGTTAGTGGTGTGTCTGGGTGAGGAACCCGATACGCTCTACCCGTACGGCAATCCGAACTTCGCCGCCCGGCAGGTACTGGAAGCGGTCTATGATGGACCGTTCGATTACCAGACTTACAACTACCAGCCGGTGATCCTGACCGAGGTGCCCAGCTTCGATAATGGCGGGGTCGGTGTACAGGGTGTCCTGGTTTCGACCGGTTCGAAAGTTTACGATGCTGACGGCGCGGTGGTCGAGTTGCGGCCTG
>JBNKDB010000086.1:0-6911 GCA_050288045.1 Anaerolineales bacterium
GTTTCCAGCTTGATCGAGGTCATATCATCCAACGCGGACAAGCTGCGGCCGATCATATTGGCAATCAGCTCCAAGCGCGAAAGCGATTTCGTCTCGTAAGTGCCCACCAACTTTCCATTGCGCAGTACGGTGATACGATCAGAGACTTCATAGATCTGGTCGATGAAGTGCGTAATAAAGATAATCGCCACCCCATCTGCCTTTAGCTTTCGCATCAACCTAAAGAGCTGCTCGGTTTCGTGCGTATCCAAACTGGAGGTTGGCTCATCCAAGATCAGGACGCGCGCCGATGAAACCTCCAACGCCCTCGCAATAGCCGTAATCTGCTGAATGGCCGTCGAATACGAACTAAGCGGCTGGGTCACATCCACGTCGACATCAAGTTCTTTCAAAATCTCCTCAGCGCGCTGATTCATCGCCTTCCAATCAATCCGCATGAATTTGTGTGGTTCCCGCCCCAACAAGATATTCTCCGCTACCGTTAAATAATCACACAGATTAATCTCTTGATAAACCGGACTGATGCCGATTTCCTGGGCATGTTGAGGCGAACGGATGACAACTGGATTGCCTTCAAACAAAAATTCTCCCTGATCTTGCCGCTCAACCCCGGTCATTACTTTAATCAAGGTCGATTTCCCGGCGCCATTCTCGCCCACCAAAGCGTGGATCTCACCGCTCTGCAATGAAAAATCGACATTCTCCAAGGCTTGAACTCCAGGGAAAGCCTTGTAAATCCCTTTCATTGCAATGACATTACTTGCTGTTTCCGTCATTTAATCAACTCCGTTACACAATCAACTACGAGAGCTTTTTCCGCATGTGGAAAAGGCTTTGGATGCCCAGGAAGATCAAGGTAAGCGCGCCTACACCGATACGCGTCCACCAGGAACTCAAGGTCCCATTGAATTGCAAGATAGAAACAATCGTACCATTGATTAGCACACCAAAGAGGGTACCAATCACATTCCCGGCACCACCGGTCAGCAATGTACCACCAATCACCACAGAGGCAATCGAATCCAATTCCATCATATTCGCATACCCGCCATAACCAGACAGCAATGAAATACTGAATACAATGCCACCTAAGGCAGAGCAGAAGCCGCCAAATGTATACACAATGATCTTGGTGCGGGCGACAGGTAAACCCATCAATTGGGCAGATTGTTCATTATTACCAATCGCATAGACGGTGCGGCCAAAGCGAGTAAAATTGGTGATGTAAAAAACTACTATCAGCAGTAATGGACCGATCAGGGAGGGGATATACACATACACCTTTTCAAAACCCGGTATGTAGACCTTGGTCAGCGCCAGGAAACGATAAACATCATCAGAGATGGTCAGAGAGGTGAGCGTAATAATATACGCCATCCCACGCGCAAACCACAACCCCATCAGGGTAACAATAAAGGGCTCCACTTTGAAATAATGGATAATCACCCCCATGATCAATCCTAGAACAATTCCCATCAACAGCATCAACGGCAAAACGATCCAGGGGCTGACTCCAGCTTGCAGCAAAGCCGCAGAGGCAGCAGAAGTGAGCGCGACCACCCCGGCGACGGAGAGATCGATGCCCTTGGTGATAATCACCAACGTCATGCCAATCGAAACGATCAAGAGCGTGCCGTTGTTGATGAACAAATTAAAGAATACCTGCGGTTTTTGCATGGCAGGATATAGGCGACCACCAATGAAATAAACAATAAAGAAAATGACGATCGTGGTCAATAATGGGCCATTATTAACCAGAAATGCTTTACTCCGTTGCGCCATGTTGCTGTCCTTTTCGATCTAGCAGCCTACCCAAGAATCTGCGTGAGTAATCTGAATAGAGCATGATGACCACCAAAACCAGCACGGCCCGCCCAGCTAACAGGGCATTTGCCGGAACGCCAAAAGAATACATTGTGATCGTAAACGTCCAGATCAGAAAGGCACCGATCATGCTCGCGAGCATCGAGAAACGGCCGCCCGACATCAAGGTTCCACCAATCACGACGGCCAGAATGGCATCCAATTCGTAACTCAAGCCAATGTTATTGGCATCACAACCATGAATGTAAGAACTCAAGATCAAGCCGGCAACCGAGCTGCAAAAGCCGCAAAATGTATATGCGAACAATTTGACGTTTTTCTCGCTAATCCCGGAATAATAGGTAGCCTTGGCATTGATGCCCACTGCTTCAATGAACAGGCCAATCGAAGTTTTGCGGATCAGCAGCCAGGCGAGCAAGAAGATCAGCCCAACGATAAATATGGAAACCGGGAAGCCAAGTAAATAGCCATTCCCAAACCACCAGTACGGGCGATAATAAACTGTCATGATCTGCCCGTTGGTAATCAACTGCGCAATTCCCCGGCCGGCCACCATCAAGATCAAGGTAGCCACCATCGGTTGGATCTTGGCCCTGGAAACGAGCATCCCATTCCAAACTCCACACAGCGTCCCCGCCGTCAAATTGGCGATCACTACCAACCACAATGGCGTGTTGGTCGTGTTCGCAGCCAGGATATCATTCGTAATGAGTTCATTTCCCAAAGCCGGGTTGATCAATACCGTCCCCATCGCGGCCGAAATTGCAATCACACCACCCACAGAGAGGTCGACGCCTTCCGTTGCAATCACCAGCGTCATCCCCATTGCCACCAACATCAAAGGCGCTGCATTATTCAAGATATTAATGAGGTTTCCATATAAGTGGCCGTCAAGCACACCGATCCTGAAAAAACCTGGGTCATAGATCAGGTTGACAACAAAGAGTAATAATAATGCAACCAGGGGCCAGAAAAGTTGGCTTTCTCTCATGCGGGTGGAAAAAGGTCTTTTGTTATTCATATTTTATTCCAGGTTGGTGATAAAAAAAGATAATTATTCAAATGGCGAGGAGCAGCAGGTTCCCACTGCTCCTCGCCGAGAAGAATTAGATGCGTTTGTAAATCTATTTAGTTATCTAAATCTAGTACTTGCGGCTCGGCAGCAGGTCTGCAGCCTCATCCGGGTAGTACACGGTCTCGTCGGTGAGGACTTCGGCGTCAATGGACTCGCCGTTCATGAGCGCCAGGGCCATGTCGTATACCTGGGGCCCGAGCAGCGGGTTGCATTCCACGTCAGCCTGCACCCAACCGTCGATCATCAGTTGGAAGCCGCCGCGGGTACCGTCGACCGATACGATCTTGATATCGCCAGGCTCGACGCCGGCTGCTTTCATGGCTTCAACTGCACCGATGGCCATGTTGTCATTGTGGATGAAGGCACCGTCGATTTCACCAGCGTACTTTGCCAGGAAGGCTTCCATTACAGGCTTGCCTTCAGCGGTGGTGAAGTTACCGGTCTGCGAGTCGATGATCTCGATGTTGTCATTCAAGTTGGCCCGGAAGCCATCGGCACGGCCAACAGCTGCGCCGGAACCCGGGGTACCACTCAGTTCGACGATCTTGCCGCCATCGGGCAGCAGTTTGTTCATTTCATCTGCGGCGCGTTGGCCTTCCAGATACATGTCGGAGCCGATGTGGGAAGCATACAGGGACGGATCAGCGGTTACGGAGCGGTCAACGATGATCACGGGGATACCGGCGTCTTTGGCTTCTTGCAGCACGGCTTCCCAACCATCTTCAACCACCGGGGGCAAACCGATGACATCTACGCCCTGCTGGATGCAGGCACGCATGGCCGAAATCTGGTTTTCCTGCTTCTGCTGAGCATCGGAGAAGATCAGGCGAACGCCCAATTCACCGGCAACTTCCTTGAAGGATGCGGTGTTGGCGGTGCGCCAGTCGCTCTCTGCACCCAATTGCGGGTAGCAGAAGGTCATGTCGGTGAATTCACAGTTGGGGGCGCAGCCTTCTGGCTCTGCGGCTTCCTCTGATGCCCCACCGCCACCACATGCGCTGAGCAGCAGAACAATAATCATAACGACAAAAGCTAACTTATATTTCCGAAACATACTTCTCTCCTTGAATTCTCTCTTATATAGAAATTGCTTTCAATCACGGTTTGAGTTACAATTTCTCCGCGCGAGTCACTCGGACGGAATGATTCGCACACCGAGGTGCTTGTCTGGAACGCATCGACCTGGCAAGCACTTCACCTTTTGTCAACAAATGTCATTTTCTTATGCGAACCTCCTTCACACACTCCGTTTTATAAGGTAGCCCCCCTCAATATTAAGAATAGTTAAACAGCGTATTAAACTTAATAGATTCTTTCATGAAGCTAGTTAAGAATGATCGGAAATATTTTCTAGCCGTATCCCCCAAAAACACCAGGTATATTTTCTTTGGTAAAAGGTTAATTTTTATACGATTGAGGCATGATTCCCGCCTGTTCAGTCGCTTTTCGCTCATTTTCTTCGAAAGCGCCTTATTGGTTGTAAAAATCTAACACCAGTCCGACGGATTCAATCTCTAAACTCAAGGGGTTTCGTGGTCGTCACCGAGTCTTTGATAGGTAATAACCGGGCCAAGCTCTCCGCCGATATTTTTGGTAAGGTAATAGGGCGCCTCTCGATGCCACAAATCGAATGTGAATTGTAAACCACCATCGCATGGCACAGATGAACCAGGACATGGCGTTGGCCCACTAAGGGGTGGATCAGGATACCATGGGGGATAAATTCTAGTAAATAACAATTTCACTTGCCAAGCACCATTAAAATCACGAACCAGGGACCAGCTTCCATTCCCAGAATAAAGGACAAAGTCTCGATCATAAAATAATAGATCTGGGAAGTCTTTTGTTGAGAATTCACCAGAGCTATAGAGTATCAGCGTTGGCTCAGCACGAGTATAGCCTTCCTCAATCAGATACTCTGATGTGAAATCTGTGATAACCCACGTACCAACGATATCTGCATTGGATAGTGCACGCTTAGGTTGATAATATCCTGGAAATGCTGGAGCAAATTGGGAGTTAAAGAAAACAAAAGCAACAACAGCCGCCAAAAATAGTGCGATGAGCGAGGCAATATTTTCATTGTGGATTCCCAACCGCATGCTCAATAGCCACAATAAGGCCAATCGGGCCAGGTAAAACACTCCCGCCCCAATCAGCAAACTGAGTGGGCAAAGCATAAGACAGAGTAAAAGATAATTAATGCCTTCCATATTTAGATCAATGCCAGGCGTGGTTGTTGTTCAATACACGTTTTCCCCTCCAACGGCAAGATTATTTACCATTGGCAAGCAAAATCCGGTAGATGATCCCATTAAAAATGTACACGCCTAATAAAGTACCTGTTAACGAAGCCAAAGGAATAGACGCATTCTTGATCGCCCCAATGATCGAAAGCACCATCAAGACCACCAAAATTCTGGCGATCCACCAGAAAACCCTGGCTATTGGCCCTGGCTTGGGCGGCGTCTGGTCAGCGTTTTTGCCGCGTTTGTCGAGCAAATACGCCACTCCGGCGATACCTCCAATCGCAATAAGCACCACGACAATAATTAAAAAGCCATCAATCACGTAAAGTATCTCCTCAAATTCTACACGAGTCTTTGACCCGCAAAACCAAGCATCACTTCAATTTCGCCCGCGCCATGATCGCATACCCGCTCTCGGGAAAATCATGCCATAAATTCCAGTAAACTTCTACGGCAGTGCGCTCATCACCTGCTAACTCATAGGCTAAACCTAACAGGTAAAGGTTGCGATCCGATCTGAATCCAATTTGATTCTCCAGACCCTCTGATAAAGCTAATTCTGCTTGGATCAGCGCAATCGCATCTTCCAGATTCCCTGCTTCGAACAATGTATAGAAGTCCAGGCTAAAGAATTGAAATTCTTCGGCCTCCCAGCGATAGGTTTGCAAAAGCTTTTGAGGATAGGATTCATCAGGAATGATATATATCGTTATATATGAAAATCCTTTATCTTTATTCAATTCAAAGCGCTCCACGTCATACCAGGTCTCAATTTCACTCAAACCATTCCTCCCATTCTGTCCTGTGATTTCGAAAACCACTAGTCTGTCGTTGACCTGAAGAAGTGTGAACGTTTTCCCTGCTTCAGAAAGGGTAAGTTCTTCTGTTCGAATGTTCAGGCGATCATCCAGCAAATATGAAAGATAAAATGCCTGATAATCTCTTCCTGTATGGAAAAGCAACCACATTTCCAAATTATTGTTATATTGGGGATAGGGCTCAACAAGCACTATCCAATCTTGCCTGCCATCAGTACCGAGGTCGAGCATATATGAGTCAGATATCTTCACGCCTTTGTCAGTCAAAAACTCGAGGATTCCCTTCCCTTGTTGCAATTTTACATTTGAAACAAGATACTTAAAAACTTCACGCTCATCACAAATCTGTCCATCGCTGTAAAGGGAAAAAGCCCTAAAGCCCCAAACATCCAATAATAATTCATCATCAAGGAGGGGATTTACATCGATTTGCTCAGCATAAGGCTGCAAAGCCTCTATCAAACTCGCCTTGGCTGCTCTACAGGCCTGATACAAATCTTGTGGCTCTTGATAACTTTCTAGAAATACTTCGGCAGCGTCCGACAGGGCCGGATATTCTGCCTTGTAAGGTTCTGTCGCAATCGATTGGATCTCCTCCCGGGCCTGCTGAAAATCACCCTGTAAGCCATAAGCCGTCCCCAGTTGAAAATGCAGGTAGTCTGGAACAGCCTGGCCGTTCTCATCATCACTGGGCCAACTTTCGTAGAGGTTCTGAAGGCGGGTTTTGGCCTGGTCCAGTTCCTTGTTTTCCAGGTAAAAAGCTACAGCCTCAGCGCCTGTTTCGGTCTGCAGGTTTATTAAAGTGTAGGCTTGTCCCGTCCACTGATAGCGATCGGCTCTAGGCGGCGGAACAGTTTTTACCACAATTGTTATCACACCTGTTTCAGGTGATTGTTCAATTAACCAATAACCTCCACAAATATCACGCGAAGGCATTCCCCCATT
>JBNKDB010000087.1:0-3829 GCA_050288045.1 Anaerolineales bacterium
CTTATTACTGGAAGGTGGATGAGAGCGGCAAACAGCTGCCCTACCTGGATGAAGTTACCTTCGAGAAAGGCACCGATGGGGTCGGCCGCACGCTTAATACCATGGCGGGCAGCGGTGACCACTCCAACCTGGAGAACCCCAGTGTGTTCATCGAGACCCTCAAGCGTGAAGCCGAGCCGGATGCCCATTTCAAGGTTACATGGGGTCCCGAGACACTGGCGTTCGGTCTGCAGCTCAATCAATCCGCAACCTTTGGCGTCCAGGATGAGCGCGATGCGGCGCTGCGCGAGTTGTTCCGCGACCTGCGTTTCCGCCGGGCGCTGACCCAGGCGATCGACCGCGATGGCGTCGCCCAGGCAGTGGTGCGCGGCCCCTTCCTGCGGGCCTGGCCCGGTGGCCTGTATCCTGGATCACCCTACTACACTCGCGATTCGGTGGTCTACTACCCCTACAGTCCAGACACCTCCAGAGCGATCCTGGCTGAAATGGGCTTCGAAGACACCGATGGCAACGGCGTCTTGAACTGGCCAGCCGATAGCGCCCTGGCTGGCGAAGACCTGGTCATCTCGTTGCGTTCCTCGGAAGACGCCTCTGAAACCACCCGAATCGCCGAGGCCCTGGTGACCTTGTTTGGTGATATCGGTATCCAGATCAATCATCGACCCGTACCCAGCACCATCGGAACGGCACAAGACGAATCTGGTGAATGGGAGATGCAGGTTTATCGCGGTGGGCAGGATTACGCGGTACCCTTTTCTTATGCGACCAACCTGGCCCCGATCACCGATCAAACCCCCAACTGGCACCGTAAAGGCGCAGAGGACCGCCAGCTGCAGCCCTTCGAGGAAGAGCTGGTCCGGATTATCAGCGAGTTCCGCCTGGAGCCAGATTCTGCCAAGCGTCTTGAGTTAATGGCTGAGTACAACCGCATCTTCACCGAGAATATCTACAATATCGGCGTGGTGATCGGGCGTTATGGCCTGGCGCTGGCTAAACGCTTCGAGAACGTGCCGGTCGGTACCCCGGTGTTCCTGTACGAGTGGACCTGGGCAAACGTCCAGCCCGAACAGGTTTGGGTCAAACCAGAAAATCAGCTGGATCAACTGTATCCTAGAACCGTACCCGTATACGGCGGCGAGTAGTTTTTTGCCACATCAGGCAGGGGGCAGGCAGGCAGGCCTGCCCCCTTAATTCCCAGGAAATGAGGTCTCATTTATGGTCAATTACTTGATTCGCAGAGTCTTGTTCGCAATTGTGGTGCTGATTGGCATTAGCTTTGTCTCCTTTATGGTCATTGATTTACCACCGGGGGATTTTGCCACCACCTATAAAAACCGCCTGATCAACCAGGGCGGTTTATCAGTAGAAGAAGCAGAAAGACAGGCACAGACGGTGCGTGAACGTTATGGCCTGGAGGGTCCGTTGCCGGAACGTTGGTTCAATTGGGTCAAAGGCATCCTCACCAAGGGTGACTTCGGTCCAGCCATGTCGTATGGCGGTAAAGCAGTTTCAGATCTGCTCAAGGAGCGGTTGCCCCGGACGATTTTCCTCGCGCTATCAGCACATGCGATCTCGTCGGTGGTGGGCATCGCAATTGGCATCTATATTGCCCAGCGCCAGTACGGGTGGGCAGATAACCTGGCTGCCTTTCTTGCGTTCGTCCTGACTTCGATCCCGCGCTTTTCGCTGGCGTTGATCGTGGCTTATATTCTGGTGTTTGAGTTAGGCCAACAGCACGTCGGTTCATTTTATGCCCCGCAGTATGTGCTAGCGCCCTGGTCGTGGGATAAGTTTGTTGATCTGCTTAAACACGTCTGGCCAGTGATCTTCATTGCCGGTTTGGGGGGGGTAGCCCAGAATATGCGGGTGATGCGCGGCAATTTGCTGGATGTGCTCAACTCGCAATATGTCACCACGGCGCGTTCTAAAGGCCTCAAAGAGAGTAGGGTCATCAATCGACACGCGGTGCCAAACGCGCTGCACGCCATCATCATGTACCAGGGCGCGGTTTTGCCTTATATGGTGCAGGGTGAATTGGAAGTGGCGATCGTTTTGAGCATCCCAACGGTCAGCCCGTTGTTTTATGACTCGATTTCCAAGAGCGACCAATATGTAACCGCCAGCATCCTGCTGATGACCAGTGTATTGCTGGTGGTCGGCAACCTGATTGCTGATATCGGCCTAGCCTGGCTCGATCCACGCATCCGCTACGAATAGAATAATGCATCACTATACTGCAATTATTAAGATAATTCTTGAACCCTAAACCAGGAGTACTGGTATGGAATCTATTCCTCAAGAAACACAAACCGCACAAATCGCTTCATTATCGGAAGGTGAACAGCACGAAGGCTACTTCCAGTTGGTATGGCGGCGCTTCCGAAAGAGCAAACCGTCCATCGCCGGCGCTATCATGATCACCGGCCTGACGATCTTAGCTATTTTTTCTGATTTTTTTGGTCCCTATGATCCCTTAGAATTGGATATGGCGGGCAGTTTTACACCGCCGACGCGCATCCATTTCTTCGATGCCAACGGTAACTTCCACTTCCGGCCATTTACACATAACCTCCAGATCGAATTGGACCCTGTATCCTTCGCCCCAATCTGGACCGAAGACCAGACTGTGCTTTACCCAGTCAAGTTCTTCGTCAAGGGATGGGAATACAAACTGCTGGGCTTCATCCCGATGGATATTCACCTGTTCGGCGTCGATGAACCTGGAAAGATCTATATCCTCGGTACCGATAAATTTGGCCGCGATCTATGGGGGCGAACCTGCCGCGCGGGGCGTATATCACTATCATTAAGCCTGTTTGGCACCCTTGTGAGCGTGGCTGTGGGATCAGTGCTGGGGGTAGTTTCTGGCTATTATGCCGGATCAATCGATATGTTCCTGCAACGTTTCATCGAGTTTGTGCAATCCTTCCCGCAGTTGCCGTTGTGGATGGCACTTGCAGCCATCATTCCGCCAACTTGGTCGCCACTAAAAATATTTGTGATTATGGGATTCATCTTTGCTTTGTTAGGATGGACCCAATTGGCGCGGCAGGTACGCGGCCAGGTGATGGCCTTTCGTGAAACGGACTTCATCCTGGCGGCCAAGGAGATGGGCGCCTCCGATGCGCGCATAATTTTCAAACACCTCTATCCCAACTCGCTCAGCCACATCATCGTCGTGCTGACTTTAACCGTCCCATCCATTATTCTGGCCGAAGCCTTCCTGAGTTTCTTGGGGATCGGTATTCAGGAACCACTGGTCAGTTGGGGAATTTTGATGCACGATGCCCAGAACCTGCAGACCCTGGGAAGCAACTTGTGGATTATGGCCCCAGTGATCTTTATCGTTACGGCTGTACTGGGCTTTAACTTCCTGGGCGATGGCCTGCGCGATGCCGCCGATCCCTACTCGATTGTGCGTTAACACTTAAAGACGAAATGATAATAAGGATGATATGACCAAAAATATGTTTGGCTACTTATTGGTACTACTCGTATTCTTGATGACAGCCTGTTCGTCATCGGGCAAAACTCCCTTCCTTGAAGCGGGGGAGCAATCACAACCAACAGCGCTGACCTCTGAAGATAGCCCTACGCCTGAGGCCACACAGGCGCAACCCCAAGCGGTTGCCCATGATTATACAGAAGATGATCCCGCTCCTGAAGCGGAAGCTCGCGAAGCCCTCTCAGAAAATTCCTCTGAAGGCAATGCTGAGCAGCATAAGGCCCCAACGGTAAGCTATCCCCAAACCGGCAGTCTGAACGGTTTTGTGCGCGCCGAAAATGGCCCGGTGGGCGGCGCGCTGGTCCGTGTCCAACTGACCGATCA
>JBNKDB010000088.1:0-6460 GCA_050288045.1 Anaerolineales bacterium
GCAAGCAGTCGCCAACAATCTGAATTATTGGCTGACATTTCTACAACGCGAGGACATTACCCCTGAGAGTCAATTGGAGGAACATGATACCATTTTACGCGCTGTGGAATATGGCCTACAGCTTCCAGCTACCCAGTCAAAAGCCCTTAGGCTTGTATCATCCGCCCACCTCTTGATCGAAACCCGCACGAGCTGGCATTCTTGGATTAGGTTATTGAATTGGGCAATTGAAAGCTTCACCAATGCAAAACCAACCACGCGCTGCCAGCTCTTTACCCAGCTTGGCACTTTGAATCTGTCCGCCCGCCAATACGAAACGGCCCAGAATTACTTCCACCAGGCAGAAACACTGGCCTACACAATTGCCGATCCTCACCTCTTAGGCAGCATCCAATTAGGCCTCTGCCAGGCTTACTGGCACTCTTCAGCGTATTCCCAGGCAAAGAAATATGGGGAATTAGCATTGGCGCTATCGAAGCAGGAATGCCTCAATCCAGAGCAAGTCGCCGCTTGCCTCAATGTGCTTGGCATGCTAGCACATACACAAGGCGAATACAAAAGCGCAAAGAAATACTGGAAATACGTTTTGGCTATACGCAGAAACGCAAAGAATTCCGTCCGCTATGCTCAGACTTTGCACAATCTGGCCATGACCCAGAATGAACTCGGTCAATATAAACGCGCCCTTAAAAACTGCATCAAAGCCAACCATTTGTTGGACCATCAAATGGAGAACCTTGATCGAGTTAAATTGGATATTTTACGCGGCCAGATCCATCTAAAAACCGGTGAGCTCGATCTGGCAGCACATTTTTTCCAACGCGCCGATAAGCCAATCTTGCGTAATTCCGCCGACTTTACTTTACGCGCTCGTTTAGCTACACACCAGGGTGATCTTGCCCAGGCAAAAGGGAACTGGAAGGTCGCTCGTTTTTATTATGAGCAAGCAGCACAATACTGGGGAGAAACCAATGAATGGCAATCTCAAGCAATCACACTGATCGCCCTGGCCGAAGCGAATAAGATACTTGCTGATCCCGAGGCTGCTCAATGCTGCCTGCAGGCTGCTGGTGAAATCATTCAGCTCACCCCGGTAAGCCCGCAAACTGCAAAGCTGCTCAGGCGGATCGCCTTAGCCCGGGATTTTATCGCCAGCTAATGTCCCCAAACAGGTCGAGAGGCAGAGTTTTGGCAACGAAGGCTTCAAACTCTGGGCGTTCAGCGCCTACTGTGGTCGCCTCCCCGTGCCCAGGATAGAGTTGCACGGCATCATCCCAGGCAAAGACTTCACGTTGCAAGGCATCCAATAGGGTCTGCAAAGCGGCGTTATCCTCAGTTCTACCCGGCCCACCAGGGAAGATCGCGTCCCCCACAACAACCTGCGAAAATTCTGCGTCTCTTCCCAGAATGAATGCCACGCTACCCGGCGTATGTCCAGGAACGAAAACAACCCGCAATTGCCCCTCCCCAATCGGAATCAAGTCCCCATGTTCCAGATCAAAATCAGCCTTCAACTCAAAATGAGTCTGGTCGGCCGGGTGGATACCTACCGGTACATCTAGCGCCTCCCGCACGGCCTCCAGTGCACCAACGTGATCGAAATGGCCATGCGTAAGTAGGATACGCTCGACACGCACTTCCCTTATCCACGCCAAAATCTTTTCCGCTTCCTCACCCGGGTCGATCAACACGGCCTGGTTTGTAGCCTCATCGACCACCAGATAACAATTCACCGCCCAACTCCCGACCACCAATTTATTCAATTGCAACATACGCCCTCCCGCACTCCCATAGTTGAACCGAGTTTACTATACCCCAACCATTTCTTCGGATCAAGTCAGATTTTAATTGTCAAGCCACTTGACAGATTAGAAAGTCGTCTGGTTTCTTGACTTAATAGAATATTTGTTCTATTATGGAATTGGAAATAAATCCTAGCTACATTCGCTTTTTTATTGAGAATTTGGGTCAGCGTAAAGCACCAGTTCTCCCTGATTAGGAGGCCCAAAATGGCCATCAGAACCAATTCCAGGAAGTTCGATAATTTGCTTCACAATCTTTCCATCAACCGCGGGGCAGTATTCGGTATGCTCATCATCACCGCCCTGCTTGCTTTTGAGATATTCAACTACAGCACGACCGATTTTGCCATGTCCGACCTGCTGGGCGATTTGAAATTCGCCGGTATTCGTTGGGCAACCATCCTGGCGATTGCTTTCTGCGGGATCGACTTTGCCGGGATTGCCCGCTTGTTCACGCCCGAGCAAGGTGCAGACGAGCCGGCCGAAGTCTGGTATTTATTCGGAGCCTGGCTGTTAGCCGCCACTATGAATGCCATCCTAACCTGGTGGGGTGTTTCCATCGCCATCCTTAGCCACCAGAGTCTGGGGAACGCCGTGATCGATCGCGAAAGTTTACTCAAGATCGTGCCGGTTTTCGTCGCCATCATGGTCTGGTTGATCCGCGTACTAATTATTGGCACCTTCTCCGTCGCCGGGGAACGTCTCTTTAGCCAGACACATACCAGTCCACGCCCCTACACTACCCAGCAGAAGGCCCGGCCAAGCAGCAATGCGCGGCCACGCGCCCAGCAGTCCACCCCGGCCTACTCAAGATCATTCCGCCCCACCCAGCCAAAATCACAGCCAGAGCCAACCTACCATCCGGTATCAGCTAAACCAAAGAACAATACCCACCAGCAGAACATGTTCAGGCAATAACTATTCGGACGCCAATGTCTTACATAAAAAGCGACCTCCGAGTTCGAAGGTCGCTTTTGTTATGTCATCAAAAAATACGAAGTATATGCCCCACCAACAAAAATATTTTTTAATCTCTATGACCAACCACGAAACAAACCAGGGATGATCTTTTAATACCGGCCGGAAATTCGCTTACTTGCGACTTTCCAGGGTGCGGGCGAGGATGTCTTCAATTTCGTCTGAATTGCCCGATTTTTTGCTCTTAGCCTTCGCGGCTGGAGCAGCCTCTTCAACCTGGTCCATAGCCTTGCGCAATGCAAGTTCCATAGCAGTTGGCACAGGCACATCGACTTCCTCTTCCTCTGCCTCTTCGATCTCTTCCGCTTGCAAGGCTTTCAAGCTAAGCTTGATCTGGCGCTTGCGGCGGTTGACATCCAGGACTTTGGCTTCGACCTCATCGCCAACGGTGAGCACATCGTTGACCGAGCGGATATAATCTCGTGTCAGTTCGCTGATGTGCGCCAGGCCAGGGCGTTCTGCGCCAATGTCAATAAAAGCGCCGAAGTTTTCGAGGCGGGTAACCTTCCCGGAAACCACCATGCCCTTTTTGATCTCACGCCACTCCAGGTCCAAAGGCTCGATCAGGGTCAGTTCAACACGTCCCGTACGCTTATCTACGCGCCGGATCCAGGCCTCAATTTCTTGGCCTTCTTGAAGTACATCCTCAACCTTTTTCACAGGCTCTTCGCCCAGTTGAGAAATGTGCAATACGGCTGGCTGTTCCTGACCGATGTCCACAATGGCCCCTGCTAGCGTGATCTTAATCACACGCCCGGTTAATTTCGTCTTTTTTTCCAGTTCAGGTGCTGTTGTAACGTCGCTCATAGCAGACCTCTCCAATCACTTGTAATCTTTTTCACACAAACGACAATTTTACCCCATCTAATATCATTTGTAAAGTTCGCCTCGATTAGATTTATGCCCCTTTCTTATATTGTACCACCACTGCCAACCCCAATCAGTCCAATTTGCCTACGTCCAAACTCATTCGTTGTAACGTCACCATCTGTTGATACAAACCATCACGCGCAATCAATTCCATATGCGTTCCACGCTCCACGATCTGCCCAGCCTGCAAGACCAGGATTTCATCCATCGCTTCCAAGCCGACCATGCGATGCGTAATCAGCAACGTGGTCTTGTGTCCGGCCAACTCCAATAATTGCGCCATAACAGCCCGCTCCGTGAGCGCATCCAGATTCGCCGTGGGTTCATCCAACAGCAATACTGGCGCGTCTTTCAGCAAGGTACGTGCAATTGCCAGCCGTTGCCGTTCGCCACCACTCAAGCCCAGCCCATGCTCACCCACCCAGGTATCCAATCCATCCGGTAGGTTCTGCACAAAACCAAAAAGGCCAGCGCGGCGCAAAGCTGTTTCAATTTGTTCCTCGCTGGCAGCCGGATTGGCGATCAGCAAATTCTGGCGCACACTGGCATTGAACAGGTACGTCGATTGTGAAACCACGCCAATCGCCTGACGCAGTTCAGCTTGCGGATACGCCTTAATATTATGCCCACCTAACACAATCTCACCCTGATCATAATCCCAGAAACGCAGCAACAAGTTGACCAAGGTCGATTTTCCGGCCCCGCTCGGTCCCACGATCGCGATCCGTCCACCTTCAGGCAGGTGGAAATCAACATGCTGCAAGGCAAAAGGCTCTCCGGCCGCGTACTGGAAAGAAAGCCCCTTCACCGTAAGATCATACCCCGTGATCCGCGCCGCAGATGCAACCGGATCGGTCACCGCCGGTTCAGCATCCACAATTCCAAACAGACGCCGTCCAGCTTCTAGCGAACCTTCCAGATGTTGCGCGGTCTGCGGCAAAGGCATTACCGCCTCAAAGCTTGCCAATGTCATCAACGCCAATGTGGCCAAATAGACGCCATCGACTGCCCCCCGCTCCACCAACCCCACACCCATCACCAGCACACCCCACATCCCCAGATGGTGCAGCAATACGCCCAATCCACTCCCTAAACCACTGATCCAGGCCATGCGCCGCTGCGCATTCGCCAGCATTTGTGCCGTCTGGCGCACTTGAGCTTGCATGTGTGCTCCCTGTCCGTTAGCAATCAGATCAGCCATGCCCTGTACGGCGTCCACCAGCCGCGCCTGTAAATCCGTGCGCAAATCGATTAATTGTCTGGATGTATTACCCCCTAAAGCGCCGGTAAGCAGCGGCACACCTACTCCGGCGAGCAGCATAAAACCGAACAAGATAAGCACTAATATTGCGCTGAACCCACTCAGATACACACCAACCAAGACGGCAACCAGCACGGCCACTACCGGCGGTGCGACCACGCGCACGAAGAAATGCTCCAGCGTATCGATATCGGCTACAACGCGGCTCAACAAGTCACCACTGCGGTACCGCATCAAGCGAGCTGGAGCCAGCGGTTCCAGGGCAGTATAGAACCACACGCGTAAGCGTGCCAGCAGCTTGAAAGTCACCGTATGTGAAACGTAGCGTTCCAGATAACGGAATATGCCGCGCGAAATCCCAAATAAACGCACGGCTACAATCGCGGTTTGTAACACAGCGATCGAAGGTTGCAAGGCCGCCATCGAGATCAAGAAAGCCGACGTGCCCATTAAAGCTACGCTGCTGCCAATCGTCAACGTACCCAGCAGCACCGCCAGTGCCACTTGGCCCCAGAAAGGCGCTAAAAGGCGCAGCAAGCGCTTGATTACGTCAATACCACTCATCCTATTCAATGCCGCCCCCATATGCTGTCACCAGGCGTTGATAGGGTCCATCCTGCGTGATCAAAGCCGCGTGCCTTCCACGCTCGACCACGCGCCCATGCTCCAACACAATGATCTGATCGGCATTGACGACGGTATTCAAACGATGGGCGATCACCAATGCTGTCCGCCCCACCAACAAATGTGCGATAATTTCCTGGATTTCAGTTTCCAAAGCCGGGTCCAGGTTTGCGGTCGGTTCATCCAGGATCATGAAAGCAGCATCCCTGAGGAAAGCACGCGCCAACGCCAGGCGCTGTGCCTGGCCACCGCTCAGACGCATACCCCGCTCCCCAATCTTTGTCTGGTAGCCATCCGGCAGTCCCGCAATGAAGGCATCCAGGCGCGCCTGGCGGGCAGCCTGTTCGATTTCAGCCTGTTTGGCATCCGGCTTGGACAAACGGAGATTAGCGGCCAGCGTATCATTGAACAGATATGGGATTTGCGGCACCCAGGCAACCTGCGTCCGCCAGGCCTCCATTGATAACCCAGTCAGTGGGCGGCCGTCGACCAATACCTGGCCGGTATCCGGTCGCAAGAAGCCCAGCAACAAGTTGGCAATCGTGCTCTTCCCGGCCCCGCTTGCCCCGACCAGCACCACTTTGCCACCTACCGGGACTTCAAAGCTAACCCCGTTCAACAATGGGCGCTCTCTATCCTGGTAAGCGTAGCGCACATCAACCAATTCAATGCCAGATTCCAGCAGTGACACAGTTGGTGAAACGTCTCCTGGCTCGGCAGGCAAAGGCAAATCCAGGATAGCGAAGATGCGCGCTGCCGCCGCAGTGCCTTCCATCCCAGCATGGAAACGCGTGCCCAACATACGCAAAGGCAAATAGAACTCCGGTGCCAGGATCAGGATAAACAGCGCCTGTTCGAAATCCAGCCGTCCATACAATAAACGCAGGCCAATCTCTACCGCCACAATTGCTGTGCTGATCGTCGC
>JBNKDB010000089.1:0-13778 GCA_050288045.1 Anaerolineales bacterium
TACGTTACGAGCGATCAGCGCCGATACGGTGGCGATGGTCAGTTTCACGATCACAACTGCCGGCGATGATCTGGCACGTAAACTGGAACCGGGGGCGCCCTTACCTTCGGCGCGCTATCGAGCGATGCGTATATTGGCTGAACATGGTATCCATGCCGGGGTAACGCTGATGCCGGTCTTGCCGTTTATCGAAGATAACGTGGAAAACATCACTACTATCGTCGAACAGGCACACACACATGGCACAAAGTACATCCTGCCAGCTTTCGGGATGACGCTGCGCGATCGCCAGCGAGCATATTTCTACGAGAAACTGGATGAGCATTTTCCAGGGGTGAGGGAGCAATATCAGCGTAAATTCGGGGGTAGTTATTCAGTTGCAGCTAACAATATCGCTGAACTAGAAGCGGTGTTTTACGGCCTGTGCGAACGCTATGGCATTGCCAATGCTGTGCCGCAATATCGCCCAGAGCGGCAAGCTGAGCAGCTAAGCTTGTTCTAATCCAGCTGCAAGAGAATGAATTTTAGATAGCGGAATTCCGGCATGACCAGCGGGGCAGGGTGGTCGGCAGGTTGGCCGAAGACACCCAGGGTGCGCGCCACGCGCCGGGCCTGCGAAATGCCTTCTTCGCAGACGACCAGGAAGGCGTTCAAATCTACGTGACTGGAACAGGAGGCCGCGGCCAATATGCCTCCAGATTGAGTGACCTCAGCTCCAGCGGCGATCAGTTTTTGGTAAGCGTTGATCGCACCAGGGACAGCTTGTTCGGAGGGTGCAAAAGAGGGTGGATCGAGGATGACGAGATCCCAGGAGCGGTTTTGTTTGGCGGCGTCTTCCAGGTATTCGAAAGCGTCCGCGGCAAGGGCGGTGTGTTTTTCGTCCGGTAAGTCGTTCATTTGCCAGTGTTCGGCAGCGGCTTGTATGGCCGGTTCGGCAATGTCAACCGTAGTCACATGCTGCGCGCCGCCCAGTCCGGCCGCGACCGAGAATCCACCGGTATAGCCGAAAACGTTGAGGACGCGTTTTCCATTGGCAATCTGGCGAATGCGTGCCCGGTTATCGCGCTGGTCGAGGAAGAAGCCAGTCTTCTGACCCTGGACGATGTCGGCGGTGAAATGCATGCCATTTTCCAGAAAAGAAATTGCCGTTTGTGGCAATCCGCCGACCAGCGCTTTTCCTTGATTTTGGCGCGATTGCGCATAGACACAACTGAGTTCAAGCTGTTCGGTAAGCCATTCCCCGATGCTGGTTGTGTTCCAGAAGCCTTCTGGTGCTGCGCCATCTAGGGCGAGCACAGCATGGTTGCTGTAGATGTCGCAGACCAATCCTGGTAGGCCGTCGCCTTCACCATTGAACAGGCGGTAGCCGGTGGTGTTGGCATCGAATAAAGTGCGGCGCAGCGCTAATGCAGCCTGCATACGCTTTTGCGCCCAGACATCATCCAGGGTTTCACCGCGGCGTGTGGTGCAAATGCGTAGCGCAATTGGGCCGTGCGGATCATAGTAGCCACGCGCGATCTCGCGTCCACCGCGGTTGTCCAGCAAGATGGCAGACGTGCCGGGTGGGGCATCAGGCGTGTAGCGCAAGGCATCGGCGTAGACCCAGGCATGCCCGCGCTTGATGGTGCGCACCAGGTCGCGGCGCAGTTGTAGCTTGAGAGGCGCTGTTTGGGCAGATTGAATGAATCGCATAGATGTATTGTACTCGATCAGTAGACCAGACATTTCCCCTGTGATTGATTTGAATTAATAGTCGTATGGTACCTTTCCGAGGAAATCTTCCAATGCTTTCTCCACGGCATTGGACTGCTCGAACATGACCATATGCCCGGCATTGGGGATGAGGTGCAAGCTTGCATTAGGGAGTTTCTGGGCAAGGTATTCGGAATATTTGGTTGGGGTCATCTTGTCCTCTTCCCCGCAGATGATGCAGGCAGGCGCGGTGATACTGCTCAGTGCATCCATGACGTTGAACTGGTTGCAGGCCAGATAGTCACCGTGCATCACCGTATAGCGGTTTTCGAGCAGCTGGCGTGTGAGTTGAGCGAGATGTTCTTGGGAGACGGATTGTGCATGGGACCAGGCGACGATTTGTTCGACCGCAGTGGGGAATGTGGCTTCAACCGACAATTTTTGCAGCAGGTCGGGGCTCACACCCAGGCGGGCACCGGTCGCGATCAAGCCTAAGCCTAACGTTCGTTCGGGGCATTCCAAAGCCAGGGTCAGGGCAATTGCACCGCCCATCGAGTGGCCGACGAAAACGGCGCGGTAGATGTCGATGCGGTTCAACCAATCGACGATTTCTTTGGCGTACGCTTTAATGTCCTGTTGTCCGAGGCCTTGGGATTTGCCGTGACCGGGCAGGTCTGGAGCAAAGATACGATATTCTGGTAGACGGCGAATGTTGTGAGGCCAATGCAGGTTAGTGCCCCCCGCGCCGTGAATCAGTACGACGGGTGGCTTCGTCAGACTTCCCCCTTTGGATGCGAAGTAATAGATATGCTCTGATGTAGGCATGGAAGTTCTCCTTGCGCCGGGTAGAGTCGGTAATGGATCTGCTTGGAAAAAGCTGGCGTATGAGAACTTTTCCCTAGAGCAACTTATTCGATTTTCAGTTCTCCTCAAAATTTGTGCGGGCAGAAAGATTTCTGCCGATACCAATAATTATTCCAAACAGCAAGCCGCCGAGTGTGTAATAAGGAAAACCGGCAATCACCTGCTTTACCTGTACTGCTTGAAAATCCGAAAAACCATGTGCGTGCAAACCGCTTTTGACTACCATCAGGACCAGCGTGGTGGGGAAAATGGCGATTCCGGTGACAGCACCAATGAGTAGATCGCGGGCAAGATATGATTTGCCTTTTCGTGCTTCCCGCACAGCCAGCCAGGAGCAAATCAGGATGGCTAATCCGATGATAAAGGTCGTGTTTGTGTCTTCGAATGGCAGCCAAATCAGGCAGAGAAAGCCGATTATGATGCCAACTGCTCGCAGCCAAAGAGGGCTTTTAGCGGAAGAAGTCTCCTTACCCGACTCCATGCCGGATCCGTTCAACGGCATCATCTGTCAGCGGAATCCACAAGCGAATGCGGGTGCCTTTACCTTCTGCCGATTCGAGCTTGAGAATACCGCTCACCAACTCGGAGCGTTCACGCATATTGACCATGCCCAAACTGCCGCGATTCTCGTAACCCGCATCGACCGCACCAACATTGAATCCGACGCCGTCGTCTTGAATTTCCAGGAGGACGACATCGTCGGCAATGGTCTTGACGCGCACCCAGATGTGTTCGGCTTCGGCGTGTTTGCGGGCGTTGTTCACGGCTTCTTCGGCGATATAGAAGATCACGCCCTGTTTGCCCATTTCCAACTGGTCGATGGCGGCCTGGTCGGCTTCGATGATCACGTTCTGGTCGTAGGTCTCGTTCATCTTTTCGGCCATCGACTCCAGGGCGACAACCAGTCCTGAAGATTCCAAGACCAGCGGCCGCAGCGTGAAGAGCATGTGGCGGATTTCTTTGGTTGTGCGCCGTGCCAAATCTTCGATCTTGTAGAGTTCATCTCCGGCGGATTTAGGATCACGCTCCATCAGACGGCGGGCAAAATTAACCCGCATGGCGATAGCGGCAATCGATTGGGTTGGACCATCGTGCAGGTCACGGGCCAGTTTCTTTTGCTCTTCGCCTTGCATTTCGATGATGCGGCGCTTTTCCTCTTCCAGCTCGTGGTACAGGCTGGCGTTTTGCAAGGCGACCTGCGCCTGACGCCCAATGATGCTCAGGATTTCGCGGCGCGTATCGGAGAAATATTCTGGGTCGGGATGCCCAAAGACCATCACTCCGAAGACATCCAGGCCGGTACGTAGGGGGTAGCAGTAATACGAATTGCAAGCTCGTAGGGCAATGATGCGGCCTAACTCGGGATCATTGGATGGGTCTTGCGCGTGGCGCGCTTCTCCGGCGTTGATGGCTTCGCCGATCAGGCCGGTAGTACCGTGCAGGCTTACGCGCAGGTCGGCAGGTGTAAAGCGGCGGGCCGAACCGACGTACAGGCGGTCGGTTTCGTAAAGGTAGAAAGCGCTTACTAGCAGCGTGGCGGTGTCGCTAGGATCAGCCAGGGCGTTGGAACTCAAGTCCAGAGCCAGGTCGAGCACGCGCTGGTAGTTCAGGGTGGCATTCAGTGTCGAGGTGATGTTGTAGAGTGCTCGGACGCGTTCACGTTCCTTGCGGCGCGATTCTTGCTCTTTGGTGTATTCCAGCATGCGGCGGTGGCGGAAGGCATAATTGAACTGTCGGGCGATGAAGCCGATCACTGCACCGGAGATCAGGAAGATGGCGCCAATGATCCATAACTGAGAAGTAATCGATGCTCCGTCGGAACCAGCGAAACTGATGAAAGCAAATAAGAGGATTGTTAGCGCAGATTGGATCAGACCCCCGTAAAGCTCAAAATACAAGGCAGCACTCAATAGCGGCATTACGCCAGCCAGCAGCAACGGACCTTCAAGGTTGCCGCTGAAGAGGAATAGAAAGGCCGCGATGACCAGATCAGCACCCACGGTGATAAAGCGATGCAGTGGCAAACGACGCTTGAACAGGGTTAGCAGGCTTAAGAGAGTATTCCAGACTCCGGCAATCATAAACATTGTCGAAAGAGTAGGGTCTACTATCCCCCCACGCGATGCTATTGTCATAAGCCCCAGCAGACTCAGCCACCGGATGATGATGGCAATGCGGTCGGCCAGCAATACGGAGTCGGAGACGCGCATGTCAGTATGATAACCGAAAAAATGTCCCTTGGCAAAGGAATAAGCGATTTATGGATCAAAACGAACTGTCAGCATTTATTATATAAGGTTTTGATTTTAGGCTCATATCAACCTCATGATGATCGTGCAGATAGATCAAGATTGGAAGATGCCAATTCCTAATGTGTTGCCCCATTTCTTGGGCGGACGGTATAATTCCGCATAACAGATAAAACACTATTCCCTGTAAGGAATTGACTTATGCCCCGTATAACCAAAATCTATACTCGTAAAGGCGATGATGGCACGACTGCCTTAGGTACGACCCGGCGAGTTCCGAAAGATAATGTCCGTATCCAAGCCTACGGTACCGTGGATGAATTGAATGCCCTGCTCGGGGTAGCGTTGGCGCAGGGATTGAGCGATCGTCTGGTTGAGACATTGCCCACGATCCAGAATACGCTGTTTCACCTTGGCTCCGACCTGGCTTTTCCGGAAGATGACGAGAAAAAGGTAGCCGTGCCGCGCGTCGAACAGCGCCACGTGGACGCGTTGGAAACACTGATCGATGAGTTGAATGATGTCGTCGGCCCTTTGCAGAATTTTATTTTGCCGGGAGGCGCGCCAGGAGCGGCTGCCTTGCAGTTGGCGCGGGCGGTATGCCGCCGCGCAGAACGCGAAGTGACTACATTAATGCAAACCGAACAGGTGGGAGCACCAGTGCTGGCTTACTTGAACCGCTTGTCGGACTTGTTGTTTGTAATGGGGCGTTATGAGAATCACCAGAAGGGGGTGGCGGAACCACTTTGGGATTCGCGGGCGTAATCTGGTGGCTTGACAACTGAGGCTTTAACGACCCAGACGCCCGAGGCGTGGGCGTCTGGTGGAGGAGGGGGGGAAATAAATCTCAAGGTACGATAGCGGCTGGTTTGTTTTTCTCGTTGTCGTCTGTTTCCAGCAGGGCTTCGTCTAGCTCACGGGCCAGGGATGCAAGCGCATCCAGTATGTTGGCATCGTCGAAATCTGCTTCTAATTCTGTTTCCGTGTCCTCTTCCAAATCTTCTTCGGTATCTAAATCGATCTGATCATCCAGTTTCTGGATGTCTCGGCCTTCTGGAAGAGGGATATCTTGCCAATGATCTGGCTCTATGGGTTCTGGAAAAGCCATCTTTCTATCCTGTGCAACATTGAAATTTTATTGATCCGCGCGCATAGAAGATAACTTGATGCAATTCAACTATACTCGAATCCGTTACGGATAGCGTAACAACACTGTAATGAATGTGTATTGGAATGTCATATACATTACAGTTTTGTAAGGGGTACCTTTATAAGTGAAAAGGGGCCGTTTGGCCGGTTTGCTTTTCAGATAATGTTTCGGATATACTGGGTACGTGCGTTAATCATCAGGAAAGTCTGTTTACCCGGTTGCCTTATTTGCCTTGGGTTTTGGAAGGAAAACATTGCCGGAAGAATTCGCAATTCAACTTGAAAATCTAAGCAAGGCGTTTGGTAGGGGGAAGCAGCGCGTCGATGCTGTTCGAGATATCAGCCTGGAAATTCCCTCCGGGGTAGTATTTGGTTTCTTGGGGCCAAATGGCGCCGGGAAAACAACAACCATTCGGATGTTGATGGATCTGATCCGGCCAACCAGCGGTCGTGCCTATCTCTTTGGGCAAGATGTGCGCCGCAAACCGGACGTTTACAAGCGGGTTGGCGCCTTGGTTGAGGAGGCGGCTTTTTATGAACACCTTACTGGCCGTCAGAACCTGGAAGTGTTGGCGCGTACGGCGCGGGATTACCGTTCTGGACGGGTTGAATATTTACTCAATCAGGTTGGGATGGTCGACCGCGCTGACCAGCTAGTGAAGGCGTATTCGACCGGTATGAAGCAGCGCCTGGGGATTGCCGCAACCTTGTTGACCGACCCCGATCTGATCATTCTGGACGAACCGACCAATGGCCTCGACCCGGATGGGATCAAGGATATGCGCGCCTTTATCCGCTCCCTGGCAGAGGAGCAAGGTAAGACCGTCTTTCTTTCCAGTCACCAGTTGCGTGAAGTCGAGCGTGTATGTGATCGTGTGGCGATTATCAATCAGGGCGAAGTGCTGCGGGAAGGGGCGGTTGGCGAACTGTTGGGCCGCCGTTCCGAACTACGCATTCGAGCTATTCCTATTCAGGAAGCACATGCCGTGCTCTCTAAAGAATGGCAGGTGACTTTTGATGGGGCCTGGATTTCGGTGCGCGCTCGGCCCAATGAAAGCCCAAAGATCATCCGTCAGTTGGTCATGTTCGATGTCGATGTGCATGAAGTCGTGGTTACCAAGCAATCATTGGAAGAATACTTCCTGGCGGTGACCAAGTCCAATGAGCCAACCCGGAGAGAGAGTGAGCCTCTCCAGAAAGAGGATGAGGAAGATGTTTAACCTCTTGCGGGCGGAATGGATGAAGGTCGTCAGGAACCGCATGTTGATGGCTTTTACGGTCTGGATCTTCCCGATTGGATTGGCGGCATTTTTTCTGATCATGACGGTCAATGTGTTGTTGACCGGGGATGCGAATTTCCGCTTTGCGTTGGTCAGTTCGGGCAGTTGGATCGAGGACACCACCCAGTTTTGGGGGATGCTGGCCTTTTTCCCGACCAACATTTTGAGCCGATTGCTGCCAATGGCATTTTTGGCGGTGGTGTTTGCCGGAGAATATCAATCCCATACCTGGAAAAATATCATCCCGCGCGGCCGACGTATTCCAATCCTATTGAATAAGATACTGGCCATTACCTTACTATTCCTTTTTGTTTTTGCGACCATCTCCATTGTGATTGGGATAGGGCAAGCCGTGGGGCATCTGGCGAGTGGAGAAGCCTATGGTCCATATTTGAACGATGGTGTACTTTGGGATTACCTGGATATACTCTGGAAGTTTGCCGTAATCGCGCTATATTCGATCCTGGTGATCGTTGGGTATGCTGCCTTGGCTGCTGTAATCACGCGTTCGTTGGTTGGTGCCATCATCGCTGGCGGGTTGCTGGCCGTATTCGAGCCAGCTACTGCATTGATGCTTGTTTTACTCGAGTTCTTTTTTGGTGGAAAGCATTGGATTAATTTATTCCGTTTTACACCAACTTATAATTTGAACAATCTGCATAGCTGGCTGTTTACCCAATCGCCTTTTACCGAAATCCCGGGTAATTTCACATCCGAACCATCCATGCTGTTCTCTTTTATCGCGCTTACCGTTTGGGTATTGGGATTGGTTATGCTAAGCGCGATTATTTTCCAGCAGCAAGATATCACTTCTTGAGAATTTATGGTATAATAGAACAAATATTCTCTTGTTTGTCCAATTGTTGGTAGGAGGCAGTGATGAGTTTGCGAGTGATGACTTTACATCCAGAAGGGAAAGAGGGGGTGAATGTTGATAAAGAAAAATATGAAACTGTCAAACAAGCCATTCTAGACGCGGTGGGTATGGCGGGGGAGCTGCCCTTTAGCGATCTCTCGGCAGAAGTGGCGCAGCGCGTGCCTGATTTCGATGGCTCGTATGGCTGGTACACGACCACGGTTAAGCTCGATCTGGAAGCGCGTGGCTTGATCGAGCGTGTGCCCAAGAAATCTCCACAGCATTTGAGATTGGCGCAATGACTCGGAAGAGATGTCCGTTTATCGCTCTTGAGACAAATTTGTCTCAAGAGTAGTTTTTTTATATAATGGCATTAGTTGTAAACCCAATATCAAAATTGTTGAATTTGAGTTAAGCGAGGGATGGATGGACAGAGCGAAGATTTACCTCATTAATGAAGATGGAAGCGGCCTCTCTGCAATGCAGGAAACGCCTTATGAAAAGGAAGCCGTTTTGCAGGAATTCCTGGCACAGTATATGGACTTGTTGCCGGGCGACCAGATTTCGCCAGAGAACCCGCGGCGTTGGTTGTTGGTGGCGCGTGAGATGGGTGTGCCCGGTGATGTATACGAAACTGGACGTTGGAGCCTGGACCATCTATTCCTCGACCAGGATGGTATGCCAACTTTTGTCGAATGTAAGCGTTCGACAGACACCCGTATCCGCCGCGAGGTTGTAGCCCAGATGCTGGATTATGCCGCCAATGGAATTGAATATTGGCCAGAGGGACGCATTCGGGAGGTCGTTGCCAAAACACATGGAGAGAATTTGGATGCCGCCTTGGCGGATTTGCTGGACGAGGATGAGGAAGTCGATGATTATTGGATGAAGGTCGATGAGAATTTGCAACATGGCCGGGTGCGTTTGATCTTTGTTGCTGACCATACGCCTCGCGAACTGCGCCGCTTGGTGGAATTTTTGAATGAGAAAATGGCAGATGTCGAAGTGCTGATTGTTGAGATCAAACAGTACGCCAGTGTGGATGGACAAAAAGCGCTTGTACCGCGTGTAATCGGCCTGACTGAAGCTGCCCGTTCTCGCAAAGGGCAAAGTCAGGCGAAGACAGACCGGAATCAGTTTTTGGCAAACGCATTACCGGAGGCACGCCAATTTTTTGAGAAGGTGTTAGATGATGCTGGTGCGAATGGGTATGAGATTTATTGGGGTGTAAAAGGGTTTTCCGTAAGGGCTAAACTGCCGGGTGTCGAGCAAAAAATCAGCTTTGTCTATGGCTATCCTGAAGATACTTTCCAATTCTATTTCGGGCATTTCGACCGCTTTACGAGCATATCCGAAGCGGAATTGGCTGAACTGAGGGCAAAGTTGTTAGCTTATGGCGTGTTTAAACCGTCTGGAGAAAAGACGCTGACTGTAAATTTGGGTGAAGCGGATTTGAGCCGAGTGGAAGAAATCTACACTTTCATTCTGGAAGTAATGGCTAAACTGTCTAAGAAGAATTAATTTACAAAATCAATCTTCAATCATTTGATAGATCAAGATCCCTGCAGCGACAGCCAGGTTCAGGGAGGTAGCGCGGCCGCTCATCGGCAGCTTGATGAGCTGCTCACAGGCAGCGATCTGTTCGGTGTTCAGTCCCTCGCGCTCGCTGCCCAATAGCAAAATGGCGGGGCGTTTATATTCCCCAACAGCGCGGTAATCCAGACTGCCGTGGGCAGAGGTGCCGTAAACGTGATAACCCTGCGCCTTTGCCCAAATGGCAAATTCGGTGAAGCTGGTCTGCACAACCGGTTTCCAGAACAGAGTGCCCATGCTGGCGCGTACTGCCGTGGAGTGGGTGGGATCGACGCTGTTTTCGAGCAGCAGCAAGCCGTCTGCCCCGGCTGCATCTAACGTGCGCAGGATGGTGCCCACGTTGCCGGGGTCTTGCGGCGCAACCAGCGCCACGCCCCAGGCGAAGTTAGCGGGATTGAGGTCGTTCAGGCTGGCAGGCTGCCAGCGTACCACGGCAAGCAAGCCCTGGGGGTTTTCCTTGTCCGTTACTGATGTCAAGGCTTCACCGTCCGTGCTGTAACAGGGCACATCGCGGGCTTGGAGATCGGCAATTAAGGTGTTGGCGAAATCGCTGGTCAGCAGATCGGGAGCGTAGAGCACGTACTCAAAATCTGCTCCGGCTTCGGCGGCTTCGCCGACATGGCGGATACCCTCGACCACAAATAATCCCTGGGCGGCACGTTCCTTCTTGCGTCCCAGAGCGCGGACTTGCTTGATCTTTGCATTTTGGCGGCTGGTAATATCGAACATAGAAAATCCTGTTTGTAGAATTCTGGCTGGTTAAACTATAACACCTCACGCCAAATTGCGCAGGCGTGAGGTGTTTGTGTTTCGCTCAGGTAAGCTTAGGCTTCCGGTTCGGATGTTTCTCCATTGGCCGCGTCATCTTCGACGATGTCGTCTAAGTAGGACGATAGATCGTCAGTTGAGAGACCGGCGTCCTTACTCTCACCCTGGATAGCATCCTTGACGCGCTCGTCGACTATACGCCCCAGGTATTCGGGCAGTTCGATGCCGACCATCGAGGAAACGTCGTGCAGTGGGGGGATGCTCTTGATCAGATTGGAGGCAAAGTTAGCGGTGGCCGAACCCTGGCCGTTGCCGCCGCCCGAGTCCCAGACGGTAACCTTGTCGATCTTGAGGTTGCTGATCGCTTCGACTTGCAGCTTGACGAGTTCTTCCATTTTCTCAATCATCAGCAGTGTAGCCGCGGCAGTAGCGTCCCCATTGGTGCTGTCAACCAGCTTGAGATAACCATCAGCCTTGGCTTCGAGCAGCTTCTTGGTACCTTCAGCCTGCGCTTCGTAGCGCATCAGGATGCCGTCGGCCTCACCCTTGGCCTCGCGGCGGACGCGTTCGGCCTGGGCTTCGGCGGCAATCTCGATCTTCTGTTTCTCGATCTCCTGGCGGACGATGTCTTCAGCCTTGAGACGTTCTTGCTCAGCCAGGTATTGCGCCTTCTGGATTTCGGCTCTGGCTTCACGGCGGGCAATTTCGGCCTGTTGTTCTGCCTCGGCTTCTTTTACGGCCAGGTCAGCATTGGATTGGGCGATGTCGGCCTTGGCTTTGTTTTCGCCATCCACGGCTTCCGCTTCGCGCTCCTGGACGAAAATACGCTGTCCAGCTTCGGCCTTTTTCTTGCCCTTTTCGGCTTCAGCGGCGTTCTCGGCCACGCGAATGTCTTTTTCGCGGTTGGCGTTAGCGGAACCGATGGCGCCCATTTTCTCGTTTTCGGCCACATCGACGATGGCTACGTTGATTGCCTCAGAGGCAGCTTTCTTGCCGATGCTCTCGATGTAGTCAGAGGTGTCGGTAATGTCGGTGATGTTCACGTTGATCAGGTATAGCCCGATCTTATTGAGTTCCGGCTCGACGTTCTTGCGCACCGATTCGAGGAAGCTCTCGCGGTCCTGGTTGATCTGCTCGATGGTCAGCGAGGCGACGGTCAGACGCAGTTGGCCGAAGATAATCTCTTTTGCCATATCCTCGATCTGAACCGGGGAGAGATGTAGCAGGCGCTCGGCGGCGTTAGACATGATCTCTGGTTGGGTGCTGATCCCGACCGTAAAGGTACTGGGGACATTGATGCGGATGTTTTGTTGTGAAAGCGCGCCTTGTAGTGGGATACTGATCGTGATCGGGGTCAGGCTGAGATAAGCATAATCCTGTATCAGCGGCCAGACCAAGGTACCACCACCGTGCAGCGTGCGGCTCGAGCGGCCTTGTTCCACACGTCCATAGATCACCAGGATTTTATCGGACGGGCAGCGTTTGAAGCGACTCGCCAGATAAACGAAGGTGAAGAAAACTACAATCACGAAGACGACTAGGGCAATTAAACCAATCGCCTGGGCAGTTGCAGCATTAGCCATGATAATCTCCTCTATTTTCTATTCTAATTTTTTAACAACCAAAGTGCTGTTGTTTGTGATTTGAGTGACTTTGACGCGTTCCCCGGTAGGGATTTTGGCCTTATTCTCAGCTACGGCGTCGAATTCTCGTAACGTACCCTGGACAACCACGTTGACTTTGCCGGTGCCATTTTTAGGGATAGTCAGGTAGACGCTGCCCTCCTTGCCGACCGCGTTTTCCACGCGCAGCGTACCTTCGGACTGCATACTGCCCATGAAAGCGAACACGCGGCTGATCACCCACATGGTGAACACCCCGGCGATTGCGCCCCAGATGATCGTCCAGATGATGCTGAAGCCGCCGCGCGCCGTTGCCAGGCCGACCAACCCAAACATCATCAGGAAGGCGGTCAGGCCTTGAAGGGAAATATATTGAAAGCTGACGTCGGTATCATGGGGAGCATTGGATATATCTGTGTCGCCGTGGCTGATATCGGTGGGAATATCATGAGCGATGTCTCCATCAAAATGCATGTCGATATCCCCGCCGTGGAGCCCAGAGACATCTACATCGCCGTGAGAATCCAGGCCATAGAAGAACAAGATGGCTCGCAGAATGAACAGCACACCCCCCACGATGGCACACACCAGGTAAAAGGTTTCCAGTGTTGTCATCTCATTAATCCTTGTTGGTTATTTGTAACGTCCGTCTAATAAGACCCCGCATATATGCGGGTATTCGCATCTATTGTACGAAAATTCCCCATATGTGGGGTGTTTCTGGGTGATTCTAACACGGTTCTTATAATCGTGAACGCATAACTTTCAGTGATCAACGATCAATTTCAGTAATGGGTGCATTTTGCATCTGCAACCCGCATTTTTTTACAGTGCTGCTTGTTTTTGCAATTTCTACTTTGCAACTCCTGGCGGGCTTTCGCGGTGGATCAACTCGTAGAACATGATGGCGATCTGTTCAGTGTTATATTCATTAGGTGTTTGCAGCCACCAGGTCATGATGCGCACCAACGCGCCGGTGACGCATTCGGTGAGCAAATCTTTGGGTGTGCTGATCTTATGCGAGAGGCCGGTAATGTCAAGGATACGTTCGATCTGGGGGGCAAAGAACTCTTCCATGTTGGTGGTCAGCGCTTTGACGCCGTTGCTGCTCAACACCGTGCGGAACAACTGCCAGTTGTCAGCGGCGTGTTCGAAGGCTTGAAGGTAGCAGCCAAAACCGGTCTCTTCGGGTGTGTGCCCATTCAATTCGATATCTGCCGGACAACCGGGCTGCAAAATATCCCAGATCAATTCATCCTTGTCTTTATAGTAGTTGTAAAATGTGCCGTAGCCAAGATCGGCGCCCTCGGTAATATCTTGAACGGTAAGTTCATCATAGCCCTTTTCGAGCAGCAAGGCTTGCGTGGTCGTTTTGATCGCCTTACGGTTGCGGAGTGCCCGACGGGATGTCCGATCTGGATTGTTCTCTACCATCATGTACCTCAATAAAAGCGGATAACCACTAAATCTGGACGCAATTGTAACAAATATCTTCCCAAAATTGGTTGACAGTCTGGTTAGCTGAGATATAGTGAGCAGATAAGGGAATCGTCTTGCGTGTCTGCCTGGATACCGTTGTATGCTTGATCTGATTTATGGTCTGTGTTTTCATGGAATAAGTTACGCGTATCCTTTTTCATAGCGCGGCGTTAATATTCCTGGCAGTTTGGCGGCTTTTATTGCTTGAATCTTAAAGTTTGGCGTT
>JBNKDB010000090.1:0-4282 GCA_050288045.1 Anaerolineales bacterium
ATGAATCTGGCCGCTCCGCTGGCAGACGGCTTGCAGGTTTGGGTGCCGGGTGAAGGGGAAGAAGCTGTCCCACCGCCCGCGGCCATCACCGTAGATGAAGCCCAAATACCACCGACTCCCGCACCATCTTTTCCGATAAACATCAATACCGCCACGGTTGTAGAATTGCAGGTGCTGCCGGGCATTGGCGAGACCAAGGCACAAGCTATCGTTGCTTACCGTGAAGCCAACGGCGATTTTGCCAATATCGAAGATATCCAGAACGTGAGCGGGATCGGCCCGGGCACATTTGCCCAATTGAGTGACCTGATTACCGTAGCGCGGTAAAATAGCCGCATGCTGCAAACCTATCATGCCCAGATCGTCCAGGAAGCACTGGGGGGGACTTTCAGCCCGCACGCCCTGGAAATCATCACCGCTGCCAACCTGCGCCAGGACTATTTCCTGACCGGCCAGATCGGCCATCCTGAATTCCACTTCGATGCCAACCGCTTTGCGGAGAGTTATGCCTATATTGAGGAACAGCGCGCCTTTATCCTGGACACACTTCAGGGTGGGGGAGCAGTTATGCCTGCTTGGGAAGCCTTTGGCCGCCTGACGCACACCGTCCAGGATTTCTACGCCCACAGCAATTATGTGCGTATGTGGGCAGCGCGTTATCCGGAAGGTGAATTGCCGGAACTGGAGCAGATCGAGGTAATGGATGAAGCCTTAATCAACAGCCCTGATCTGCGTTCCGGGGAGATTTACGCCATCGAGGTGTTATCGTATTTTCCCGTCTTACGCCCGCTGATGCTGCGCCTGCTACCCAAGGACGCCCACGGTCATATGAACCTGGACGACCCCGGCAAAGGGTCATTGTTTCCCTACGCCATCGCTGCCGCCGTCAAGCGCACGGCACATGAATATGCCATCGTGGCCGAGGCGTTGACCGAACTGGAATTGGCGCGCTTCCGAGATAACGTTTAGCAATGATTGGATGAAACTGTAGGGGCGGCCCTGGTGGCCGCCCGATAAGATTTTTGATTTTGTATATGCCCCCTTTGGTTTTTGGGGAGGATAAACATAATTCCCGTCCGCCCGCCTGACCACCCGAAACCTATTTTCCCAAACCGAAAATCCCCGCAAATGTACGCATGGCCCCGATGTGCTGGGCGGTGGTGAATTTGCTGCCCAGCGTGTTCAGTGAGATGTGGTTTGCGCCCAGCGCGTCCCAATCTTCCATGATGTCATGCATTGCGTTCTGGTCGCCCTCGCTATAGACCACGCGCGGGTGCAGGCCGATCTCGGCTGGGTCGCGCCCGGCTTCGGCGGCGTACGCTTTGATCTTGTCGAAGGAGGGTTGCGCTTTTGCCGCCGTGCGGTAGTTGGGCATCCAGCCGTCGCCCATGGTTGCCACACGCCGCAGCATGTTATCATGGTGCCCGCCGAACCAGATTGGGATGGGATGTTTGGGCAGCGGGTTGATCCCGGCATCGGGGATGGTGTGCCACTTGCCTTCGTAGGTCACCAATTCTTGGCTCCACAATTTGCGCATCACGTCGATTTGTTCTTCGACGCGCTTGCCGCGGTTAGTGAAATCTTCGTTGAGCGCCGTGTATTCTACCGCGTTCCAACCGATGCCGACGCCCAGGCGAAAGCGCCCGTTGCTGAGGATAGATATTTCGGCGACCTGCTTGGCGACCAGCGCCGTCTGGCGTTGGGTTAGGATCAGCACACCGGTCACGAACTCGATCTGCTTGGTGACGGCGGCCATGAAACTAAACAGTGTGAATACCTCGTGGAAGGATGTTTGGTAAGTGTATGGCCCTTGCCAGCCGCCGGGGCGGTCGGGGTTGGCCCCCAGTACGTGATCGTAAGCGAGAATATGCGTATAGCCGAGCGCTTCGGCAGTCTGGGCGTAATCCTTGATTGCCGCCGGGTTGTTGCCGAATTCAGTCTGTGGGAATACCACACCGATGTCCATCAATAAGCCTCCATTGTGGGAATTGAATTTGCTGTCTATTCAATTGTACCGGATTTGGTGGGGAAATGGTGTCTGTTAAAAAATACTTGTCGAGGTAGAGTGTTTCAATCATGGGGTTATGGCGCTTATTACGATCTTGCGGGCCGCCACGCGCCCCCGCATCCGCGGTATATGTTTTGGCTGGCGTTGTTCTTCATCTTTTTCAGCAGCGCGCTGGTGGATGCCTCGTTCATGTCGATCTTGTAGCTCAAGATGCCATCTCCCACATTCAAGGCCGTATCTTTGCCCTGTTCTCATGCTGCTGATTGGCCCGCTGGTCGACAACGTGCGCGAACCCGGGCGGTTGTAGAGGGTTGGATTAATGAGAAAGTCGAATTTAGAGAATGTTTAATCTATATAAAAGCAACATAATCAAAAACGGCCCAAGAATTCCAACAGTCGCAACGATCACAATAATGATATAGCTCTTGAATTTTTTGCGCGACTCCTCTGTATCTTCTCGTTGAGCGTAGGTAGGAGCAGGCTGTTGAATGGTCATTTGATCGACCCGTTCGACCTGATCAGCCGGCATAGCCATTTCCAGTTCATTGATCTGCTTGATCACCCGAAAACCTTTGATCAGCCCAAACAAAGCCAAGCCGTGGAACAACATACTCATAATATCCCCGATCCACAGCAGCAGGAGCGCATCCAGGATATAAAGCATAATGCCGAGGACGAATAACCAGCGATTTTTCTTGTGGGCAAAAAAGCCACAGACGGCAAATAATCCCGCCACGAGAAAATCAAAGCCCAGCCCGATATAACGCAGAATCATCGGGTTTTCGAGCCCCAAATCCAGCCCCAGGTAATACATGATCCCGTCGACAAGCTGGGTGATTCCCAGCCCGACCACAAAATTTATGTTCCCACCAAACAGGAAGATCAGTGAATTCAATAATGACAGCCCGGCAATCCAATAGAACCAATTGGCACCGCTCTTCAACTGGGCTCTCAATTGCAGGTTTTTCTGGACAGCAGCAAAATTGGTCTGGTCCTGGGAGGTTTCTAGGCTTTGTTCCATCGCGGTCTTCCTCTTTTCTGGATGATTTTCCCCTCAACAAACCGCCTTCAGGATGTTGAGCGTACTCGACTTACTTCCCTTTTATTATAGCCACGCTGCCCCATGCCTCACAATAGACAAATGTCCCGTTAAAAAGTCCCCTTTTTAGCCCGAGCATGATGCACATAAAAGGTTAAGAAAATCGGAGCTTTTTGATTTTGCAGATTGAACGGAGGAAAAACAATTATTCGTTCCTATACTAATCGGGAGGAATTGGTATTGACAACATGTAAAAAAATAAATAGATCAAAGATCCGAAAAGCAAGCAAATCACAACAATTGCAAAGATCAACAGTGGTTTACTCACCTTTCTTGGCTCAAATTCCCGCTGCCAGCCCGGCCGCTTGTTCAAGATTGCTAAGGGAGTGATCACAATCATGGCAACTAACCAATAAACCATCAAACGGAACAGAAACGAATAACGCTGCATAAAATCTAACATGGTTTCACTTTCTGCTTAAGTAGTCGCTTTCTTCTCATTGGTTCGTTTCCATGTCTACGCAATCATCTCGGAGCAAACCCTGCGCTTAGAATTTCACCTGTTCGTTTGCTGATCCTTATGTTTACATTACAACCCATATTTTCACTACAAGAATCCAACTAATAAATTTCAAACATACCTCTCACTATGGCTTCATCGTTGGTGTAAAAGTAGCCAATAGATTAAAGCGGTCTATAGATTGATCTATAGGTAATTGCGCTAAGTATCCCAGTACAGTGATAATGATCACTACCTCTAGGACAATGATTATCAAAAGTATCCAAAGTTTCTTTTTCTTCGCTCGTTGTTCCATTGCGCTCAAATTGATGATCAATAATGCTTTCGCAAAGAAATAATAGGTTCATCTTCACATTTTCCCCCTCATTATAAAAATTTCTCTCGCTTTCCACAATAAACACTTGTCACATTACAAACCTGTAATTTCATTTCAGGTGCTAAAACACTTGAATGTTGGCAGACAGAGGATGAAAAGTTGTATAATGGATTCAATTGTAGCGACACATTGATCTGTCAAGTGTAATGATGAGGGAAAACCATGAAAACCATAAAGCCATTCGAAACGATCCTCCTGGCAATTGCCGTTATATCTGTATTGTTGCTACCGTCTTGTAGCGTTTCACAACCAGTAGTGGCAGAATCTACCCCCACAATGACCCACAATATTCAACAAGTAAAAGAACCCACTCACGGGCAAGTGACGATCTGGACTCCC